>JBFLXS010000111.1 GCA_040755795.1 bacterium
TTCTGACAACAGAAGTGTTCTATTGGATGCATCGTTATTCCACCTCCCAAACAAAATCTCCAGAATAATACACTATGTACTTCTGTTATCTTTATCGACATTTTCTCTCACAAACTTTAGCTAATTTGGGACACCACCAAAAATTCTGTGAATGTGTTTGATTTAGAACTAAAGTATAAACAACACCTCAAAGTTGGCTTGGTTGATAATGCTTTGAGAAAAGTATTTGAGAATAATGGATATCCATTGTCAGATAAGGCAATAATTTCCAAGGGTAAAGAGAATTATTGGAGGATAGTAGATGCCAGAGATGAATATAAAGTTAAAGTGTGTACTATCGGAAATTTTTTATACATATCCAAGTCTGAAAAATATTTTATATTAGAATTTCCTGCTCATACATGGACTATCCATATCTATAATTCAAAAACTAAAAAGTGGGAAATAGATTATTAGAGGGTGAAAATATGATAAAGAAATTTTTAAAAACAGTATTAATATTATTACTGCTCGGTTTTGTAATTGTTTCATCACCCTTGGTCTATTACTACATTAAATATCATAAAGGATATGAAAATATAAAGAAATTTGAGTCTTTGGAGCCTGGAATTACTTTAAATGAGGCACAAGATGTTTTAGGCAAACCTATTAAGATTGAATTCTCAAGAGATAGAAAATATGAGATACATTATTATGAAACACCACCAATAATGTCAGATAGTTTAAGATTAACAGTTAGACTCAAAGATAAAATTGTTGAGGAAATTTGGATTAGCGAAAGGGTTAAATATCGTAAAGGATATGAAAAGGAGAAACTTCAGTGGGGAGTTGGGCTCAGACCTTGATTATGAAATTCACTTATAGGAGATAACTTACTGTTATTATTAGACTTGGAAATTAAGGATTAAATTTTAGGATGTTTTTAAAATAGATATCCCCTTCTTCTTTTTTCTTTTATTTATTTTTATTAGTAAGCGGATTAAACGGATATATCGGATTTTTCTTTTTTAATCTGCTTAAATCCGCTAAATCCGATTACTAAAAAAATAAATCCGTGTCATCCGTGTTCCAAAAGGTGGTAAAAATACCACTTTTTTTTGACTAAATTTTCCTTCCTTTAATTGCCTTTTTAGATAAAAATATAAAAAAATTAAAAAAATATTAATCTAATTAAAAAAATCAAAAAGGCTTTCAAAAATAGTTGACTTTTAAAGAGTTTTTAGTTATAATTAACTTAGATTTTTCAATTGGTCTTTGATAAATCACTATGTGTCTTTGCTAATGACTTAACTGATGGTAGTGGTTGGAAGATAAACGGTAGTCAAAGGTTTATAGCTGGACTTAATTACATGGGTACTGACTTTAGCAAAGTCCTGCCAAAGGGGTTAAATAACCTTCACTTACCTTTCTCTAACACCATTTTACCTGGAGCAGTAGAATATATGACCAAAACCTATCAATTAGGTGTAGCTGCTACTGGCAAAGAAGGGGTATTGTTTGGTAAAGAGTTATCAGATGAAGAAAGGATAAACATCGGCACCAAATTAGTTGGTTCTTCCATCGGTAATATTATTGGGAATGGAATTGACTACGCTACGGATGAGGAGCCAGAAACAGGAATAACAGATGCTTTAAAACAAGAAGGGATGAATTTTTACAAAGGTGCACAGGCATGGAGTCAGATGGCTGTCCAGGCCTACCAGAATGCCTCAAACCTTGCCTCATATCTTCATTTTGGTCCCAATAATACTACTAATAACAATATCCCTAAAGACCAGGATGCCTACATAAAATTAGATTTTGCTCATGAGATATGGCAAAGTATTAAAAGTATTGGTCAGGCAGGTGAAAATATACTTACTACTATTAGGGATACTGTTCGAGATTACCAACAAGATTATGCCAGATATGTAGCATTTAAGAAAGGGGAATTAACTATTGAGGCAATCAAACAACAAGTAGAGAGTAAGCAATTAAGTGTAGATGATGTCCTTGATTTAGCCCAAAGGGTTAAGAGATATGGAGGAGATGCAACAGAGTTAATAAAATTATATAGTGATAGAGTAACTCCAAGCCAGTTACGAGCAATGATAGAGGCAAATCAAGACCCAACAATAACTAATATCCTTATAGATAAATGGAATAAAGATTATGCCAATGGGTGGATAGAGGGTTATAATTTCTATTATGAAAAAGTTGGGGAAGATGGCGAGGTATCAAATCCACTGGATAAAATGAAAGATGATGTATTAAATAGTAAATTAGAAGACCTTGCGGGGAAAAATGAATTAACAGGAGTAGAAAAAGACAGAGCACATGATCTATTGGCTGAATATTTGAGAAGAAATAATAATCAAGGGACATGGGGTATTAAAGGGAAAGAGGCAGAGATAGGTATAAAGGTTGCAGATGATGTAGCTAAGAAGGTTTTAAAATACTATTTAGGAAATTTGGGGAAAGGACTTGTGATAGCAAGATACCTTGTTCAAGGTGAAATAGACAAAGCTATTTTTCAATTGGACCCAACACATATAGCCGACATAGCCGACATAGCTTATAAAACTGTAAGATATGGAGGGTATATTAATGACTTGGCAAGGACACAGTTAGGAGAGATAGGATTTTACCAGAAAGGAATAGAAGACTATGCACACTATATAAATATGCCACCTAATATGTCAAATCTTGGAATAGACTTTTTCAATTTACCTGCAAGTACATTTATTAAAGCTGATATTAGGTACTATATGGGACATGGATCTCATATAGGAGGTACCAATAACTGGTTACCTGAACAGATTAAAGGATGGATTGAAGAGGCAGCTAAACCATATAGATAAATAGGAGAGATTATTATGAAAAAACTCTATATCTTAAAATATATAACTTTCATCTTTATCCTTATCATTCTCACTGGATGTAAAGAAGTATCTTATCCTGCTAAGATTGCTTTTACTTCTAATCGTGATGGCAATTTAGATATTTATACAATGGATGTTGATGGTAAAAATCAAATAAGATTAACAACCGATCCAGCTAATGATGATTTTCCTCGTTGGTCCCCAGATGGTAAAAAAATTGCTTTTGTCTCGGACCGTGATGGTCCAACAGAAATTTATATAATGAATGCTGATGGTACGAACCAAAGAAGAATTAGTGAGATTAATACAATTGATGGTATTCCTTCTTGGTCACCAGATGGGAGACAAATTGTTTTCAGTTCCTATCTTGGGAGTTGGGAAGAAGGATTTAATGAAGAGATTTATATTATGAATGCAGATGGTAGCAACCGAAGGCGATTAACTCATCATCCTGCAGATGATGATGCCCCTTCCTGGTCACCAGATGGTAAAAAGATAGCTTTTGTTTCAAAGCGAGATGGGAATTATGAAATTTATACCATGGATATTAATGGTACAAATTTGAAGAGATTAACAAATAATGATGTTTCAGAAAGAGATATTACTTGGTCTCCAGATGGTAAAAAGATAGCTTTTGTATGTAAGCGAAAAAGTGATAAAAACGCTAAAATTTATGTAATGAATGCTAATGGTACAGGTCAGACGAGAATAGGTGATGATTCTGCAATTCCTGATTTATACCCTTGTTGGTCCCCAGATGGTAAAAAGATAGCTTTTCAGTCTGTTAGTGTCGAGTTTGTGAATAGAGAAGGCTATATAGAGATTTTCATAATGGATGCAGATGGAAAAAATCGAAAAAGACTAACCTATAACCAAGTTGCAAATGGACGCCCATCATGGCAACCGATTACTAAGTAAAAGTGAGGAAGGAGGAGAGATAATGGAAAAGTATATGGGGTCACCAACAATCTTTGGTGTAGGATTGGCACTTTGGGTACAAGGATTTTATGATCCCAGGTTATGGCTACCTGCTTTTTTCTTAATATGGATAGACTTTCTCATCTGGTACAAAAGATTAACTACCCATGGGAAATAATCCTACCCAAAAAGAACAAGTTGAGGGTCTAACTTTATTTTACATTTTCCTAAAAAGAAGGGGATATTTAAAAAACAGATGTCCCCTTCTTCTTTTTTTATTAGTAAGCGGATTAAACGGATATATCGAATTTTTCCTTTTTAATCTGCTTAAATCTGCTAAATCCGATTACTAAAAAAATAAATCTGTGTCATCCGTGTTCCAAAAGGTGGTAAAAATACCACCTATTTTTGAAGGGGAGAGGGGAATATTTAGGGGATATGGAGATGAATTTAAAAAAATTATAAAAAATATTTTAATATCCCCTTATCTCCCATATATCCCCCACATCCCCTTTTATTACACTTTTTCTTTCCTTAATTGCCTTTCAAAAAATAGTTGACTTCTATAAAGTTTTTAGTTATAATTAACTTAAATTTTCAATTGGTCTTTGATAAATCACTAGGTGTCTTTGCTAATGACTTAACTGATGGTAGTGGCAGAAAGATACAAGGTTCTCAAAGATTTATGACAGCTCTTAACTACATGGGCACTGACTTTAGCAAAGTCCTACCAAAGGGGTTAAATAACCTTCACTTACCTTTCTCTAACACTATCCAACCTGGTGCAGTAGAATATATGACCAAGACCTATCAATTAGGTGTAGCTGCTACTGGCAAAGAAGGGGTATTGTTTGGTAAAGAGTTATCAGATGAAGAAAGGATAAACATCGGCACCAAATTAGCCACCTGTGCAGTTAACTTTAGACCTGTGTAAAAAAAAGGAGATACGGAGATGATAAAGGAGATAAGGGGATATATTTAGGAGTTTTTGGTGAAAGGGTTAGGGTTAGGAGGCTGGTTTGGTTTAAAGATTGAAAGAAGGCATAAAGAGATTTGTTCTGTAACATCTCCTTGCCCTTCGTGCTCTTCGTGGTGAATAGTTACCTTAAACCTAACTGCACAGGTCGAAAATTTTCCCCAAGAAGAGAAAGTAGCTAGTGTCGTGTTGAGTAAGTTTTGCACGGCGTATCATCAGATTTCATAACCTGCAAACGGATAATTGGTAACTGGTAACTGGTTAAATAGTTTCGTCATGAGATCAGCCGAACGGTATTTAATTACCAGTTACCAATCACCAGTTACCAGAATCAAATTCCGTGCGTTATTTGTTCAACACGACACTAGCATTATCCTGGGAGGAATATCACATGCTTCATAAAATATATTTAGCCTTTTTATGGCATTTTCATCAACCAATGTATAAAAATATTATTAATCCTCAAAAAGGGGCATATTTTATGCCATGGGTAAGAATGCACTCGATAAGAGATTATTTTAGTATGGCATATTTACTTAAAAAATATCCCAAAATACATCTTACCTGTAATTTTGTTCCATCTTTATTATGGCAAATTGAGGATTATGTTAATAATTCAGCCACAGATAGAGAATTAGAATTATCATTAAAACCCGTTTCTAAATTATCTCAAGGAGAGAAGAATTATATTTTAATGCACTTTTTTGATGGAAATTATGAAACTCAAATTTATCCATATCCTCGATATAAAGAGTTATTGCAAAAAAGACAATCTAAAAAAACCTTTACCGGGCAAGATTTGATTGATTTAAAGATGTGGTTTAATTTAAGTTGGTTTGGGGAAATATTTAAACAAGGCGAGGTTACACTCCCGGATTCAAATATTCTCACGGTTAAAGATTTTATAGAAAAGGATAGTGGATTTAGAGAAGATGATATTACTCAAATAATAGATTTGCAGTATAAAATTATGCGTAATATCATTCCTATTTATAAAAATCTTCAGGAGAGAGGTCAGATTGAAGTTTCTACCAGCCCATTTTACCATCCGATTATTCCTTTGATTTATGATACAAATCAGGCAACTATTGATAAAGAGGGATTGACATTGCCACCACGCTTTTCAATGCCAGAGGATGCAAAGGCACAGATTGATTTAGCCGTTGAGTATTATTCTAAGATATTTGGTCAACCGCCACGAGGGATGTGGCCATCAGAGGGGGCTGTGAGTCAATCGACTATCCATCTATTTGCTCAGGCTAATCTCAATTGGATTGCTACGGACCAGGGGGTATTACAGAAATCCGGTAAATATGGCTACGAGGCTTATAAGCCAGATGTCCTATGTTCACCTTACTTAGCCTTTGATGAAGAGAAAAATTCAGAGATAACCATTTTCTTCCGCGAAACTAAATTATCTAATGTTATAAGTTTTGATTATCAAAAATATAGAGATTACAAACAGGCGGCTATGGAATTTATTAAGTGGGTAAAGGGATTTGCCCATAACGAAGACCGAATTTTAACTGTCATCCTTGATGGAGAAAATCCTTGGGGATATTATCGTAAGACTGGCGTAGAATTTCTTAATGCCCTTTATAAAAATTTATCTAAAGACAAAGAAATTATTACAGTTACATTTTCAGAATACATCACTGGTAATTCTGCTCGAGGTATTTTAGCCCATCCTAAAGAGACTCAAAAAAAGGTTTATGACCTATTTTGTGCCAGCTGGATAGACCAGGCCGGGTCTATGCCCGGAAATGACCTTGGCACCTGGATAGGCGATAAAGAAAAGAATAATGCCTGGAATTTACTCCGTTTGGTTAGGGATGATTTAGACAAAAAGGGTATTACCCCACAAAACTATCCACAGGTGTTTGAATCAATCTATGCGGCAGAAGGAAGCGATTGGTTCTGGTGGTATGGCACTGATTACTCAAGTGACCGTGATGACCAGTTTGATACATTATTTAAAGACCATTTAAAAAATGCCTATTTGCGATTAGGATTGACATCAAGTCTAATATTTCGTAACTGTTCAGCCACAGATGGACACAGAAAATAGGAAGTAGAAAGTAGAGAGTAGAAAGTAAAGAAAACATCACTCCTCACGCCTATCTCCTTACTTTCTACCTTCTATCTTCTATCCGCGAATATCCGCATCATCAGCGTCATCAGCGTGCTATTATTTTTCATCGTCATTTGTGCCCTGCAGGGGCATGAGCATTTCTCCTGAAAATAGGTTATGGGACGCAGATTTTCGTAGATTATCAGGATGTATATTTAAAAATCCTGAAAATCTGCGTTTATCTGCGTCCCATACTTTCCCGTATCTGCAGATGAGTTTATTATTGAATAAACTTTTTTTAAAGGAATTCCTTTTTCTATAGCAATCTTTTTGCACGATTCATATTCAGGAATAATTTCAACCTTACCTTCAAAAGTGACTTTCTTGACCTTCATCTTGCCTAATTCCGTTTCTATTTCTATTATTTCCCTTTTGATTTTTTTTCGTCTTATCTCCTGCAATCGGATACCAATAGAAGTTGTTTCCTTAAAAACGATATTAATCAGTTCATCTACCTTATCCAAAGGGGCAATGATTGATAAAATTATCCCAGAACGGCTCTTTTTCATTATAATTGGGGTCAAATAAACATCCAATGCCCCTGCCTCAAATAATCGCTCAAAACAATATTCATAAATCTGTGGGTTTAAATCATCGATATTTGTTTCAATTAAAGAGATTATATCAGATTCACACTCATCTTTTTGAGATTCACCGATTAGGACTCTAAGTAAATTACTCTGTTGCTCGAGTTCAAAATTCCCACTTCCATAGCCAATTGTCTCAATCTTCATTGCGGGTAAATGACCAAATCCAGTAGCTAATGTTGTGATAATTGCCGCACCCGTTGGTGTCGTAAGTTCGGCTTTTATTCCACTTGAATACACAGGAATACCCTTTAGCAATTCACAAGTCGCCGGTCCAGGTGCAGGAAGAATGCCATGTTTAGTTTTTATTATGCCACTGCCCACATTTAAAGGAGATGAATAAATTTCATCAATACATAATTTTTTAAATCCAATAACTGCCCCAACAACATCAATAATTGTGTCAACAGAATTTAACTCGTGAAAATGCACATCTTCTATTTTGGATTTTAAGATGCTATGAACTTTCGCCTCAACCTCTCCCATTCGATAGAGAATTTTTTTGGATTTTTGTTTCGTATCATCTTCTAATGTGCTTTTTTCCACCAATTCAATCATTTCTGCTGGTGAACCAATTTCACTTGCAGTAATTACATCTACTTTTGTGCAGGTAATACCTTTTTTAATCATCTTTTCATATTTGATTTCGTAGTCGGCTACTGGTATCTTTTTTAGTTCATTTCTTAAATCCTCAAAATTCAATCCAGCATCAACCAGCGCCCCCAAAATCATATCTCCACTAATCCCGGAAAAACAATCAAAATACGCTATTTTCATTATTCACCTCTTGGTAACCGTTCAGGATATAGCCACAGAGTCACAGAGCACACAGAGGGAATATATAACGACGAATGAACACAAATACAAAAAGATTTGTAGTGCGAGGCTGTAGCCTCACTTCTGGCAAGCCCAAAGGCGAACCTAAAGGTTCGCAGTACATTTATGGGATGTCAAAGGTTAATTCGTGTGCATTTGTGGCTAATTCCCTTAATTCTCTGTGAACTCTGTGCCTCTGTGGCTGAACGTTTATACCTCTTGTTACTACTTTTAATTTTCTCCAAAAGTTAGTTGACAATAACAGCCTGAATATATTATAATATTATCAGGCTATTTTAGCAAGAAAAATCTTTTAAAGAAGGTTATATTTAGAATGAATTTGACACAAGAAATTCCAATAGTAAATATTTTAAGCCTTGAGATTCCTCAAGAAGTAATTAAAAAATTACCGGCAAAATTTGTCAATAGGTATCGATTAATCCCGATTAAAATGGATAATAACACCTTGACTATTGCTACCGCAGACCCATTAGAAATTCATATCCTTGATGATATTGGACTTTTATTAGGATGTAAAATAGAAGTGGTGTTTAGTTCACAAGATGAGATAGACCAGGCATTACAAAAATATTATGGAACAGGTGCACAGACCGTTGAAGATATTATCTCCGGGATTAAAGAGAAGAAAATTAGCGACCAGGATAAAGAAACAACTGCTGATTTAGAGAGTTTGGCTCATGAGGCACCGGTGATTAAATTAGTCAACTTAATCATCATGGAGGCAATTAAAAAAAGAGCAAGTGATATTCATATTGAATGTTTTGAAGATGAAATGGTGGTGAGATATAGAATAGATGGTGTGTTGTATGATACCTCTCCTCCACCTAAATGGCTTTACCCGGCTATTATCTCAAGAATCAAACTTATGGCTGAGATGAACATTGCGGAACGAAGATTACCACAAGACGGTCGAATACAACTTAAGGTTGGTGGCAAACAAATTGATATTCGTGTCGCAACATTACCTACACTCTATGGCGAAAGTTTAGTTCTTAGAATCCTTGAAAAAGAAAGTATTTTATTGGAATTAGAAGACTTAGGATTTGAGGAAACAATACTTGAACAATTTAAAAAATTAATCCATAGACCAAATGGAATTATTTTAGTTACAGGTCCTACTGGTTCAGGTAAAACCACAACCCTGTATGCGACATTAAACCGCATTAATTCAACTGAGAAAAAAATTATTACCATCGAAGACCCAGTTGAGTATCAAATAAAGCGAATAAATCAATTGCAGGTAAAACCTAAAATAAACTTTGGTTTTGCTCAAGGATTGCGGTCAATGTTAAGGCAAGACCCGGATATTATGATGGTTGGTGAGATAAGGGATTTAGAGACGGCTGAGGTAGCTGTTCAGGCGGCTTTGACGGGACATTTAGTTTTCTCAACATTACATACCAATGATGCCGCAAGTGCTATTACCCGGCTCCATGATATGGGAGTGGAGGATTTTCTGATTTCCTCATCGGTAATTGGAATATTAGCCCAGCGGCTTGTTCGACTTATTTGCCCGGAGTGCAGGGAAGAATATCTCCCTGCTCCAGAATTAGTCAAAGAGTTTCATTCAAAAACACTTCTTAAAGGCCGTGGTTGTGAAAAGTGCAATTATTCTGGCTTTAAAGGAAGAATAGGTATATTTGAATTACTGGTGATAAATGATGAATTACAAGAATTAATACTCCAAAAGACTAATGCTCATAAAATAAAAGAACTTGCTATTAAATCAGGAATGAAAACTATGCAAGAAGATGGTTTTCAAAAGGTGCAAAGAGGAGTAACTACCGTAGAGGAGGTTCTCAGAGTCGTTCAAGAGGAATAAAATTGTATCCCATCTTTACCGTTACTCCTGTGATTCAGACACTAGTGTCGTGTTGACTAAGTTTTGCACGGGGCATCATCAGGTTTCGTAACCTGCAAACGGATAATTGGTAACTGGTAACTGGTTAAATAGTTTCGTCCTGAGCTCAGCCCAACGGTATTTAATTACCAGTTACCAATCACCAGTTACCAGAATCAAATTCCGTGCGTTATTTGTTCAACAGGACACTATTGCTCTGTCGCTACTCAATTGATGTCCCCCCCGGGCCTAATCATTACCTGATAACTAGCAGCACATCGTGCACCTGAACATTGTGCACTCCTAATCCTCTATTTTGTAGCAGGACATCGTGCACCTTTATTTAGCTCTTTGACATTAATATCTGTTACACTCGATATTCAAGTTTTTTTTAAGATTAAGTGGTTTATCCTTTTTTAACCGCAAAGAACGCAAAGAAATTAACCGCAAAGAACGCAAAGATTATAGTGCTCTGTTAAGATTGAATTTGCATGTTAC
>JBFLXS010000112.1 GCA_040755795.1 bacterium
TACAAAATATTGAATGTAGAATATCGAATGTAGAATGTTCAAAGTATAAAAACGGCCAAACAGAAAAATCCAGAAACTTCATCATTCTACATTCAGTATTCTACATTCGATATTCAATATTATTCCTATTACCTGAACGATTATGAAATCTGAAATAGAAGAATCCACCCCCTACCCCCGCCAGCGGGGCACATCAATTGAGTAGCGACAGAGCACTAGATTAAGACACCACCCGGATTTCGGGGATTTTTTCATTCCCGAATCCCGGACCCCGAATCCCGCGCCCCGAACCTACACTCTTGATGCATAGACCTATCTTCGTTCGTGAAGCAGTGCCTTTCGGCTTAAACTGATTCTATCATGCTCATCAATCCCAATCACCTTAACCATTACTTCGTCTCCTTCATTAACTACATCCTCAACTTTTTTGACATGATAATCGGCTAATTGAGATATATGAAGCAATCCTTCTTTGCCAGGTAGTATTTCTACAAATGCACCGAAGGTGGTAACTCTCATCACTTTGCCGCGATAACTTTTGCCTACTTCAGCTTCTTCAATTAAATACTCAATCATCCCTACTGCTTGTGAGGTGGATTCTTTATCCGGTCCAGAGATATTTACCGACCCATCATCTTTAATATTAATTTTTGCTCCAGTAGTCTCTGTGATATTTTTGATTACCTTTCCGCCAGGGCCAATAACATCTTTAATCTTTCTCACCGGAATAGTCATCATAACAATATTAGGGGCATACTCAGAAACCTCTTTTTTAGGTTGAGAAATAGCCTTTTCCATTTCGGATAAGATGAATAATCTTCCTTGTTTAGCCTGTTCTAATGTTGCTTTTATTATTTCATTAGTTATCCCTGGAATCTTTATATCCAATTGAATACCCGTAATGCCATTTTTAGTCCCGGCAACTTTAAAATCCATATCACCATAAGCATCTTCTAACCCGGTAATATCCGTCATTAAAGCGAAGTCGTTATTTTCTTTAACTAATCCAATACTGATTCCTGCAACAGGGGCAATAATTGGGACTCCCGCGTCCATTAAAGACAATGAACCACCACATACCGAAGCCATAGAAGTAGAACCATTTGATTCTAAAATATCTGATACAACCCGAATGGTGTAAGGAAATTTTTCTTTGGGTGGAACGACAGGGAAAAGTGAGCGTTCGGCTAAAGCACCATGTCCTACCTCGCGTCTGCCAGGACCTCGCATTGATTTAATCTCCCCAACGCTAAACGGCGGAAAATTGTAATGCAACATAAATTGTTTGAATTTCTTCCCTTCAATGTTATCTAACATTTGTTCATCTTCTGGTGTGCCTAATGTCGTTATGACTAACCCCTGTGTTTGCCCTCTGGTAAATAATGCAGAACCATGTGTTCTTGGTAATATCCCAACTTGACATTCTATGGGTCTGATTGAAGTAAGGTTACGACCATCAGCCCTTTTACCATCTTTTAATATAGAGGTTCGAACAATCTCCCCGCTAATAATGTCTATTACTTTACAAATTTGTGGTTCCTGTTCAGAAGAAATTGATTCAAAATGTGAGATTGTTTGGGATATAGCCTCCTGAATTTTTTTATTCCTTAAAGTTTTATCTGGAATAAACAGAGCCTCTTTAAGTAAATTAGTTGCGAATTCTCGAACCCGGCGGTCAAGTTCCCTGTCAATCATAAATATAGGAACTTCCATCTTTTCTTTTCCTGCTTTTTGTCTCAAATCCTCTTGTAAATCAATAATTTGATAAATAATCGGTTGAGCAAACTCAATTGCCTCTAAAATCACCCTTTCATCTAACTGATTGGCTGAGGCCTCAAGCATCATAATTGTCCCTTTGGTGCCTGCAACAATAATATCCAGGTCAGATTCATCTTTTTCTTGATAGGTAGGATTGACGATGAACTCCTGATTAATCCTTCCTATTCTCACGGCTCCAATGGGTGTGGTAAAAGGAATATCAGAGATATAAAGTGATGCAGAGGCGCCAATGATGCCAAAAATATCTGGTGGGGTATCATCTGCAGATAAAACAGTAGGAACTATCTGGACTTCATTTAAAAATCCTTCAGGAAATAAGGGGCGAAGTGGACGGTCAATAAGTCTGCTACTCAAGATTTCACGCTCGGATGGTTTTCCTTCTCGTCTGAAAAATCCTCCAGGTATTCTACCCGCCGCATAAAATCTTTCTTGATACTCAACGGTTAATGGGAAAAAGTCTTTTTCTTTATCTACCTCTGGACTTACAACTGATGTAACTAAAACAGAAGTGTCTCCACATTTTACCCAGACACCACCGTTGGCTTGTTTAGCTACCTTCCCTGTTTCTAATGTCAGGTTTTTCTTACCTATTTTGCATTCAACTGTAAACATAAAATTTTTATCCTCCTTTTTTATGTTCCTCTAAATTGCTTAAAATTATAGTATATTTTGTTAATTATGTCAAGAAAAACTTATCCTTGACTTTTTTTTTTGCTTGTGATATAATTTTTTCTATGGAAGAAATTAAAATTAAAAGAATAAAAGTTGGTTTAATCTGGAGCGAAAGTTTTAAGATGATGGTTAAACAGCCCAGGATTTTTCTTCCCTATTTTACTTTAATTTTGTTAGAAATTCTATTCCTTATTTTTTTATTCTTAAATTATCTACCAATTTTCTCTCCGTTATTGTCCCCGCCAATTAAAGTTTTTTTTGGTGAAAGTTATCTTCATTATCCCTCTAATCTTGTTATTTTACCAACTATCTTTGATTATGTTGATTTGATTTTGGTGCTTATTTTTGCTCCTTTAATCAGTGGTATGACGGTGCGTATGGTTTATCAATCAGCAGAAGGTCATAAACCTGAAATTTTCAATAATATTCTCCCGGTATTAAAAAAATACCTTATTCTTCTTGGATTGTGGATAATCGTAACAATTCTCGTATTTACCATTTTTTATCTGGGTAAATTTTTAGTTTCAGAATTCTATACTAAAGAAATATCAAAAACTATCCATATTCCTACCTGGCGAATGAGTCGATTAATGGAATACTTCTGTTTTTTCCTGACTTTAGTCATTGAAACCTTTTTTGCTTTCTGCATTCCAATTGTAATAATTGAAAATAAAAAAATATTAGCCTCTATCAAAACATCCTTTAAAATGAGCCTCTCTTTGTTTTTAGTTACATTTATTTTAATCTGTATGCCTAACATACTTAATAATATAATAGTTTTAATAAAACAAAAGGTGCTTACTTTGTTAATGGATAATTTTTTCCCTGAAATTGTCTTTGTCATTATGGGAGCAGGATTTTTAGTTTATCTTATTACGCAGGTTCTTCAAATAACATCTTTAACATTAGTTTTCTTAAAGAAGGGTAGTGTCTGAAAATAACTCTAATAGTGAAATCTATGCAGATTTGGTGTAAAAAAGGGGATAAGGAGATAAAAGGAGATATGGAGATTATTCATAGTAATTTGCAAAATTTTAGAATGAATTTATCCCCTTATCTCCATAATCCCCCTATCTCCTTTTCTTACACTATTTCAACCTTTATACTAGTGTGGTGTTGAGTAAGTTTTGCACGGGGCATCATCAGGTTTCGTAACATGCAAACGGATAATTGGTAAGTGGTAACTGGTTAAATAGTTTCGTCCTGAGCTCAGCCGAACGGTATTTAATTACCAGTTACCAATCACCAGTTACCAGAATCAAATTCCGTGCGTTATTTGTTCAACACGACACTAGATTAAGACACCACCTAAAGAAGTATCATGAAAAACTTATTTAATATTATAGGTTTAACACTAATAATTTTATTAACCAGTTGCACGCAGGAATATAAACTGGAGCGGATGTACTATCATGCTTACAAAAAATATATCCAAATTAGTAAAAATCCATCTTCTGTTACTCCATCCCAAATAGACGAGGTAATTGCTGATTTTAAGAAAATTATTAATCTGAGTTCAAAGGGCTTTAAAGGCGGAAATATCCAATATACCATTGGACATCTTTATCTTCTTAAAAAGGATTTTAAAAAGGCAAGACAAAAACTTAATGAATTTATTTCTGATTTTTCCTACCAGAGAGAAAACTGCCTTACGGCAAAACTTCTAATTGGACTTTCTTATGAACAGGAAAACAAATGGGATAATGCCCTGGTCATTTTTAAGGAAATTATGAGGGATTATCCATTAAATTTAATAGCGATAGACCTTCCAGACCATATTGCCCAATATTACGAAGGAGATAAGAAATATCAAGAGGCAGAAAAAACTCTAAGAGACGCAATTGTTTATTATGACAAAATTATAAATAGTTATCCATCTCATAAAAAATTAGTTATGGTTATGGAGGATAAGATTCTCCAAACTTATGAAAAATTAGATGATTGGCAGGGAATGATAAATACCTTACGGAATATGATTGATATTTACCCTCATACAGAAAGAGGTGCACAGGCATTATATCAGTTGGCAAAGATTTATGAAGATAGGAAAAAGACAAAAGAAGCTATTTCCTGTTATGAACAATTCATACAAGACTACCCGCATCATAATTTAACAAGTGTTGCCAGAGAAAAAATACACTCTTTGAAAATAATCTTACCTGTGAAAGATGATTAAAATGAAATGGTAACCGTTCAGGTATAGATAAAAATATAACTCAAATCTCAAAACTCAAAGCTCAAAGATACAACTTAAAACTAAATCAGGGATGTTAAGCGTCTCGTCCATAGATTTTAATTTTTTCTGTGCGTCTGTGCGGTGAACAGTTACGCTTTTTTTAAGATAAGATTAAAGACCATAGACTAAATGGAGTAAAATTAGATGCACATCAAATATAGATACGATTTAATATCTATAGGTTTATTGATTAGTTTTGTAATTATATTCTTTTGGAAAATAATAAGTATGAATTGGATATTTTTTCAAGGGGATATAATGTGTATATTTTATCCCATCAAATTATTCTATAGTGAAGGTTTAAAGGGATTTAATTTTCCATTGTGGTTACCTGATATTCAATGTGGCTTTCCAGTATTTGCAGTAGGTAATCAAGGATTTATGTATCCATTGAACCTTATTTTATTCTTTTTTTTTCCTGCTTATATTGCCTTTAATCTAAATTATGTAATTCATTTTATTTTAGCCGGGGTATTTACCTACTTTTTTGCTACCACAATCGGCTTACCAAAAACTTCAGCCTTAATTTCTTCTCTAATTTTTATGTTTAGTGGATTTTCAATAGCCCATTTAGAGCATATGGACATATTAAATTCGATTATCTGGTTACCTCTATTATTAATATTTATGGAAAGGATTATTAAGGTGGCTGAAAAGAGATATTTCTATGTGATCTTAGCCGGGATATTTATTGGAATTCAAGTGCTATCAGGACATCAACAAATGACATTTTATTCATTATTATGTTTAAGTTTATATTTTTTATGGGGTGTTTTTAGTGAGCATCCTAAAAAGATACTTAACTTTTTATTAATGTTTATCTTAATGCTAATAATAAGTTTTGGTCTATCTGCTGTTCAAATACTCCCAACCCATGAATTATTATCTATTTCTAATCGAGGAGGAGGAATAAGTCTTAAATTTGCTAATATTGGTAGTTTCCCACCACAAAATTTTATCACCTTTATTTTACCTTATTTTATGGGAGACCGTGATGTCTACTGGGGTAAATGGTTTTTTACAGAAGGCTGTATCTACATAGGCATATTGCCATTATTATTATTATTATTTACTATTTTTTCCAAAAAGAATAGATATACCTACTTCTTTTCTTTATTATTGATATTTTCTGGAATATTAATGGTAGGTAGTTCTACCCCTTTGTTCACTATGTTGTGGCATTTACCAATATTCAATAGTATTCGAGCACCAGCACGATTTGGCGACCTTTTGATTTTTTCTATTTCTATCTTAAGCGGATTTGGATTTTCATATTTAATTAGTCAAGGAATAAATAAAAAAATATATCTTAAAATATTATGGATTTTCTTAACTTTAGTCTTAGCAGGTATTGTTTTACTTAATATAATTGGTCTTGAAGCATTATTACCCCGGGATTTTCCTGATAAGCGAATTAAGTATATCCAGGAAGATGTATTTTTCTTTTCTATCTTTATAATCTTAAGTCTGCTCATATTAATTCTATGGTTTAAACAAAGGATAGGATTATTAACCTTCAAATTCCTGACCATATTTTTAATTTTAATTGACTTATTCATATTTGGAGTAAAAGGTATGCCACAACTTGTTAAAACATCAAATTTATCATCCATACTTATTCCACAAACTTCAAGATTTTTAATACAAAAAGAAGATAATGTCTATAGAATTATGTCTGTCTATCCTGGTAAAGTAAAGATAGTCTCTAAAGAAAAATACCCAGTTGATACCTTTAGAAAACTGCTAGCCATTAATTTTAATATCTATTCACATATTCAAGAGATAAATATGATTCTGGGCTTAATCTATGTGAAATATTGGCAAGAAGTAATAAATCTTTTTCGTCAAAATACTCCTGAATGTATTAGTCAAGAAGAAGTTATCCCTCTGATAATTAAAAATATACAATTACTTAATTTACTTAATGTCAAATATATATTATTTACGCTGGATATAGAAGATGAGCGATTTAGCACCGTCTTTGAAGATAATGGAATCAAGATTATAGAAAATAAGCAAGTCTTGCCTCGAGCTTTTGTGGTAGATGAGGTTAAAGTAATTAAGAGAAAAGAGGATGTTCTAAAAGAATTAAGTAGTAAGGAATTTAACCCTAAAAAATATGTCATCCTTGAAGAAAGACCAAAAACCAACCACCAGCCACCAGCCACCAGATACCAGATACCAGCCACCAGCCACCAGCCACCAGAAATAATTAAATATAAAAATGAGGAGGTAGTTATTCAATGTAGTATGAAAGATAAGGGCTTTTTAGTCTTATCAGACCTTTATTATCCTGGCTGGCAGGTTTATGTCGATGGTAAAAAAGAAAAGATATATCGTGCCTATCATTTAGTAAGGGCTGTGTATCTTGATAAAGGAAATCATATCGTTAAGTTTAAATACGAATCTTTATCTTTCAAAATAGGTTTGTGTATTACTATCTTTACTATTTTAGGTTTGATAATCTACTTGTGGTATCGAATGAACAAATTGAAAAAAAATTGGTAACCGTTCAGGTAGTCCTTTACCGCACAGAAGCACAGGACACACCCCTAACCCCTCTCAAGAGGGGACAGAGAAGACATAGAAATAAAGTAACTATTCAGCCACTGATGAACACGGATAGATAGTAGAAGTCAGAGGACAGATGAGAAAGGGGGAAACGGGGGAGAAACGGAGAAGGAGAGGAGATACGAGGCACTATACCTGAATTTGCCTTTAACCTTGAGCCTAATTACGGACACAGATACCGGACACGATTCACGAATTTTCAGTGTTTCATCTGTGTCCATTTGTAGCTGAATAGTTACCCCTTAAATAGATATTCCAGAGCATAAGGAGGAATATCAATGCCATTTATTCCGAAATATACCATAACTGAAAAAAATACTTAACAATCTTACGACAATTGCAGAGGTTCGTGAAACTATTGAGCATGCCCATCTTGTGCCCAAATGGGAAGCGTCACTGCGCAGGCAGGCAAGGCTTCGTAATACCCATTCATCCACTGCTATTGAAGGTAACAATCTTACTCTTGAGCAAGTCGAAGTATTGGCTGCCGGCAAAGAAGTTGTCGCTACGGAGAAAGACAAAAAGGAGGTGCTCAATTACCTTGAGGCACTGGAATAACAGAGAAAGTTTACCCTGAGCGTAGCCAAAGGGTTGATGATTAGGTTGATGATTAGGTTGATGATTATTCACCATCTTTATAAGAGATTCCCCTGAAAATAGCGAATTAGTGAATTAGAGATTAGCGAATTAGTTATAGTATCCACAGACTCGTATCCTATGGTGTAGAACAGATATTCCCCCTTAATAAAGGGGGTTAGGGGGTTGTTCTTCCATTATTTTCATCCCCCTTTGTGAGCCGCAGGTTCATGAGTGTTTCCCCTGAAAATAATGTTAAAATAGCACGCGGATAACGCGGATTTAACGGATTTTCACTGATTTTTTCTCTTTTTTCTATTCTATCTTATATCCGCGAATATCCGCATCATCAGCGTCATCAGCGTGCTATTATTTTTCATCGTCCTTTGTGAACCGCCGGTTTATGACTGTTTCTCAAAGGGTTGGAGGAATGTGATAATATCTTTGCTTCAAGTATTTTAACGCTGAAAGGAAAGAGATAATTTTACTGAACTTTGGCAAAGATAGTTTATAGTTGATAGTAGATAGTTGAAGGACTATAGACTATAAACCATAAACTATAAACTACAGACTTCTCCAACCTGACTCCAAATTTTTGGACATTAGCTTTAACGATAACTTCTTGATTTTAAACACTTTGAATTTTTAGCTAAAATCATTGCAAAAAATATCTCTTTTAAATTCAATATGTTACAGAGTCAAGAAATTTGCAAATGTCCAATTTAACGACATTTTCATAACTAATTGAAATTCCATATCTTATAGCGAACGACACCTCAAGTTTGGAGAAGTCTGAACTATAAACTATAAACGAGTTTTGCATTTTGCTCTTTGGAGGAAATTGATAAAAATAGAGGTTTTAAATACCCGCTTAAAAACTACAGTTTCCTGGTTTTGCAGAACTCTATAATCCACCTAAAGAAAGGAGAAGAAGCTTTTATGGAAAGACCAGACGAGATTAAAAAATTAAGTGAAAAGATAGTAGAGTTAGAGAGAACAAATACGGATTTAAAAAGAAATAATCAGGCAAAGTCTGAATTTGTTTCCATCGCATCTCATGAATTACGCACCCCACTTACCGTTATTAAAGGATATATTTCTTTACTTAAGCAGGAAGATATAGGTAATAATCCTGAAAAACGCCTGGATTTCCTTCATCGCCTGGATGTTCAAACCAATCATATGATAAAATTAGTTAATAATCTTCTCAATGTATCCCGAATAGAAAGGGGTTGGTTTGGAATTTATCGAGATGTAATAGATATACCTGTATTGGTAAAATCTGTGGTTGACAATCTAATCTCAACTACATCCATTCATCAATTCAAAATAAACTTTCCCTCAGATTTTCCTGTGATTATAGGAGATAAAGATAGATTAGAGGAAGTACTTACTAACTTGATTGATAATGGAATTAGATATTCACCACAAGGTGGTGAGATTATAATTGAAGGAATGGTAGAAGAAGATGAGGTGAAAATAATCGTTCAAGACCAGGGGATGGGTATTTCAGATGAATATTTACCTCATCTCTTTGAAAAATTCCAGAGAGTAGAACCACATCTTGTCAAAGGGACAGGTTTAGGACTGGCAATTAGTAAAGGGATTGTAGAAGCCCATGGTGGTAAAATATGGGTAGAAAGTGCCATCGGTAGAGGCAGTAAGTTTATCTTTACCCTGCCAATAAATGTAACATTAGCCGAAGAATTAGAAAATGTAAAATTTATTGAGATACTTAAAGAAGCCGAGCGTATATCTATGAGTGATATTAAAAAGGCAGTAGATTTTCTATCCAAACAAGGTGAACTCATATCAAAAATGAAAAATGTGAAAATCTCTGACTTGTTAAATAACTCACTGGGACCATTTAAAACATTGTTAATGGCGATAGATGCTAAAACCCCTTACACATTAGACCATTCTATGAAGGTAACTGAATATACGATGATGATTGCAGATGAATTACAATTATCACTTACAGAAAAGCGAAATTTGCGATTATCGGCTCTATTACATGATATAGGCAGGGTAGAAGTTCCTGAGGAAATTCTTTGTAAACAAAGCAAATTAACAGAGGATGAGCTTAAAAGAATACAGGAACATCCATCAGCAGGAGTCCGAATTCTGTCTCCATTACGGAAATTAGAATGGGTAATTGGAGGTGTCCTTCATCATCATGAACGATTTGATGGCACTGGTTATCCAGATAAATTGAGGGGTGAAGCGATTCCCCTATTCGCTCGAATTATAGGGGTAGCTGATGCCTATAGTGCTATGATTTCCCGCAGACCTTACCGTAAAGAACTAAGTAAAGAAGAGGCGTTATCTGAAATCAAAAGAAATGAAGGGCAACAGTTTGACCCACATATTGCTGAAGTGTTTTTAAAAATTATGCAGATAAATAAAAAAGTAAGAGTTCAGGTAGGATATAAAAAATAAGGAGAAAGGGAGAAGATGGAGAAGTGGAGAAAAGAAGAGTTAACTGATAGGATTATTAATGCCTGTAGCAGTGGATAAAGAAATAGGGTTACTGGTAAATTTCGCAGACTCCAGGATTGATGTCCGAAGGGTGGAGCAAGAAAAAGTTTGAGCCATTTCTCCAATTCTCCCTTTTCCCCATTTCTCCTTGTTTACACTTCTAATGTATAGCCCTGAACGGTTACATAAAAAATAACTACGCTCTTCCCCTGAAAATAGCGAATTAGTGAATTAGAGATTAGCGAATTAGTATAGTATCCACAGACTCGTATCCTCTGGTGTAGAACAGATATTCCCCCTTAATAAAGGGGGTTAGGGGGTTGTCCTTCTC
>JBFLXS010000113.1 GCA_040755795.1 bacterium
TTATAGCCTTATTGATTACCTTAAACGTGGCACTAGTTTCAAGCGCGGTTTCCAAGCCGCAATCCATCTACCTGGGGTTTTACGTCCTGGGTGGGCCAAAGTCGGGGTTCAACTGTTCAAGATGAGTGAAGCACCTGTCCAGTTTTCCCCGGCCAGATCTGATCTCGGAGCTAATAAAATGCTATCGTAAACTCGATTCGGGGTGGGGAAAGTGGGGTTCAATCACCGCCGGATCTTAGAACCTATTGGCAATATCCCGCCGGCGGAATTCGAGGCCGATTACTGGAGAAAGGAGGGTCAGGAAAAGACGGAAGAACTCAAGCAACCGAGCCTCCGGTAAACCCGGGACGGTTCACCTCACCCAGCCTGGATTCTCCTTCCTTCTCTTTCTGTGTCTCCTTGTCGCTTCCAGCATCCGGCATCTTCCCACCTCCTTGGACATAAGGTTATCCTTATTCCGTGTCCAAGGAAATCGGGTGCACTTTACTTGAAAATAGCATCTATCAACCAACCATAATAATCAATGAATCTATTGTCTGACCAAGTATTCTCGTAAGCTTTACGTGCCTCTGTAGACATACTATTAATGTTCTCTTCAACATATCTCATCGCCTCAATAATCTCCTCTATTCCCGCAGATTTTGAAATAACCATCCCATTCTCTCTATGTGACACGTCTTGTGTTAACCCAGGTATATCTCTGACTATAACAGGTGTTCCATTCATATAAGAATCCGGGATTACTCCGCTCTGAGTTATCTCTTTATCAAGCCTGAAGACTGCGTAGCTTCTTGAAACAATCTCGTTTATTTCCTTATCTGTTATAATGGGTTTATTCACGAGAGTCAGTTTTTCTTTCCCGGCCTCTGTTAAATGATTCGTATATTTATAGATATTATTTGAGCTGACCAGAACAAACTTATATTCCAGCTTCTTTCTTGCCACATAGTTAATAAGCTGTATAAATGTATCGTGGCCGGTAGCCATGCTGACATTGCCAATCATTGAGAAATAGCGTCTGTTATCTTGTTTCACTACTCCTTTATCTGGAATTAGTAGGGGGCAGATATGGTGCTCCGAATTTCTATCTTTATAATGATCCCTATATATCTTGCCAGAATTCTCTGAGGGTGATATTACATGATCAATATATTTTGCTGTAGTCTTTTGAATAATCTCTACCAGGTTGATTTTCAGCGAGTTTGTTAAACCATACTCCCGCTTTGAGTCTTTATAGGGATCGTGAAGATACAGAACGGTCAAGACATCCGGGTTCTTGGCCTTGAATCTATTAGCTATTATCGGATTTAGTGGATGTGTATTATAGAAAAGGATAGCTCTTGGTGGATATTTACACGCAATTTCTTTCATTCTACCATGCAAATAGGATCGTGCTGCTTCGCCGAGTTCCAATCTCTTAGTATTGTATTCTGTAAAATATATCTCGTTACCATATTCATCCCCTAGCGCCCGATAGCCTCTTGATAATATATATTTGACTTCGCCACCGCATTTTTCGATTCCATCACCTATCACTCGAAAATATTTCCGCAAGCCTGGTGAATACTTAAGGCTAACTATATAAATCATTTTTACCTGTCTTCGTTTCTTTGACAGCAATAACTGTATAGCTTTCTCCCTTTCTCCATGGGAAATATCCGCATATTGACATTGGTATCCAATTGATTAAGGCAAGCGGTGTCTTCCTAAATATCCCATATCCTGTTAATCCTGTTGTCCCATCGCTTCTAATTTCAAATCCGCTATTCTCTATCATCTCTCTCCACACACTAATTCCATTTAAGGAAATATGATCGTCTATGTATCCATGCCACCTATTACCAAGACGTTGTGCACAAATACCTTCTGGGTTAGGAGTTGTTATTGCAAATATTCCTCCGCACTTTAATACTCGTCTTGCTTCGATAATGAATGTTTCGGGATCCTTCAGGTGCTCTATAACCTGAAAAGCTGTTACTACATCAAAGCATGAGTCAATGTAAGGCAGACAGGAGCAGTCGCCCGTAGTCAATTTCGTTCTGTTCAGCTTCTTACCTGCAAGTATTATGGATTCATCGGCTATATCGATTCCATTCAACTCTGCTCGAGGGTACCACTTCTCCAATCGTTCTAGAAAGTTGCCAACCCCACAGCCTACATCAAGCGCTGCAAAGGAAGTATCTCTTGTTAGATTTCCTATTCTGCGCAACTTCTTTACCCAATATCTGTAGGTTACCTCCATCCGCATACTTAATATGTGTTTCTTTCCCTGTTCTATCATAAGGCTGGCCCTTGAGGATCTTCCCACATCAATTCTGGGTGTCTCTTACCTGACAATATATCTTCATAAGCTTGCATCATTAGGAGTGCGACATTACTAATGTTGTATTTCTCAAGAGCAAGTCTTCTTGCATTTTCGCCTGTTTCTTCCAGTAATCTAGGTTCTGAGAATAGTCTTATTAACCCTTTTCTTACGCCAGCTATTTCTGGTTCAACTATTATTCCTGCTCTAGATGCTTCTATTTCCTCTGAATTGGTGGCATTACTGGTCAACAATACAGGGGTCGATGATGCTAAAGCTTCTAATAATGACATGCTTACGCCCTCGGTCATGCTAGGAAGGATCATTAAATCTGAAATCGCCTGTAACTTGTGCTTATCGACTTCGTCTGCAAGACCATACCAGACCACTCTCTTCTCAATATTCAGTTCTCGGGTCATGTTCTTAAGTGAAGAATAGTAATGCTTATCCTCTATAGGTCCGGCAATAATGAAATGCACATTATGGCCTTCCCGTAATAAGAAGGGAATAGCTTGGATTACTAAATCAATATTCTTTACTTTATGTACTCTTCCCAGAAAAAGAATAAGGATTGAAGCTCCATCTATGCCTAGAGCTTGTCTAAACTCCATGGCATCCTTCTTACTAATGTATTCCGTTTCACAATCTACTCCATTCGGAACAATGAAGCTCTCAGGAATTCTCACATATTCTTTAGCGTCCGTTCTCTCTCTCTCATTTAAAAAGCTGATTGCCGCTGCTGACTCAATAGCTTTTTTTACAAAAAGGCTCCAATACATCTTCTTAATAAGCTGGTTCCCGACTGAGAAGAGCGCCTCCTCCCTTAAACTGCCATGTGGAGAAATAATATATTTAATCTCATTCTTAACACTGAAGCGTTCAACTGCAATTTGATGCCATTGCCAGATTGAAGAAACATGCACCAAATCGAACTTTGAAATATTCTCTTTCAGAGACGTAGCAAGCTCCCTTGAGTAAAATGCTCTGCTCTTCCCCAAATTGCACCTAAAATATTTAACTGAAACATCTCCATTCCTTGAAGCTGTCTTTTCCATATTGATGAGGTGCCCCCCCTTACCGTCCGCATCGGTAGTGTAGACTGTTATATCTGCTCCTTTTCTCGATAAGGCATTACAGAGTTGGCTTACTGATGTAACAGTACCCCCAAATGCCCATGCTGGTTCATAAGCAGGCGTCACAAATAAGACTTTCATCTCTATTTCCCTTATAGAAACCACAAAGTGTGTTCTCTGGTTTTGCAATATACTGCATTCCTGGAATATCCTATCTTCTAGTACAAATAAGTGTTCTCATGAAAGATCAAAGATTAACGAATCCTATTTCTATAGTATTTATTAAACTCTATCAATTAGATAGACCCTACAGCCTCTAACAATCTTTCCGCTGTCTTGGCCGGCGAATATTCATCTATTATCGACCTAGACGCTTTGCCCATCCCCTTAAGGTCATATACTCCTTTTACCATATTAGATATATGGTTCATAAGTTCCTCTTTATTGTGTGGATCAAAAGAGAAGCCATTGATGCCTTCTTTTATAATATCTGGGTAACAACCGCACCTTCTTGAAACAATAATAGGCAACCCGGATGCCATGGCCTCATTTACCACTAGTCCCCATGTTTCGCTCAAACTAGGTAGAACCAATACATCACATATCCCATAATATAAAGCCAGCTCTTCCTTTTGCTTAAAACCTGCCAGATAAACATTTTTCATATTGTGCTTCTGTACATAATCTTGGACTTCGCCCATTAATGGTCCAGATCCAACCATTACTAAACCACAAACTTTCTTATCATCAACCGGAAGTGAATTAATACAATCTAATAAGAAAATGAGGTTCTTCTCCTTTGAAAACCTTCCAACGTATAGAATGTTAACTTTTCTCAATGCTAGCTCTTTTCGCAAAGCATGTTTTTCTAAACGGAATTCGGCAGATTTCTTCCAATAGAATTCATTGTCTACAGAATTACCCATCAGGAATATCCTTCCCGGGCACATACCTAGCTTTCTTATATATTCTCTTCCCTTAGAACCATATACGATTGCCGCATCACAATTACGTATGAATCTTCTCTTCAACATCTCCCTAAGAAAGATCCGCCTTCTATCTTCTTCGTTCGAAGCCGATAGGATTATAGCTTTTCTCCTGTAAAGCCTTTTCCAAAGCAGGGCAGTCCAAAATGCAGGACTATCGTAACCTGCGATTATTAGGACTTTTGCATTCAACTTGCGAAGACTCGAGAAAGTGCGCGCGACTAAATTCAGTTTGTTGATACTTTCTAATGGCTTCCTATACAATATCTCATAGTCGTATTGCATATTTCCTTTATCAATTATCCAATCCCTAGGGATTTCGGTTTCTGCGATGAAGATAACTTTGAAATCATCATGGATCCTCGCTATTTCCGAAAACAGAGCATTTCTATATGGCGTTACAATATTGTGCAAGATTACGATATTATTCGATCCCATTGCTTGACCAATCACTATCGCACGAACCCATGATAGCTCCATATATTAGGAAGAGGTAAAATCCAAAAGTATATGTTGCATAATCATGCAATAAATGAGCCTGCGTTATTCCAATTACTATATTTGCTACAACTATCGCAATAAAGCCCCAAAATAGTTGCTTTGTCCGTTTATCCGAATTCCTCCCTTTTTGATACAACCTCATGATCATTTGCCATAACACGAAAAACAACAGTAAAAGCTCAAAGATTCCTGATGTAAATATTGCGTTTATATATTCATTGTGAGGCCCGTATAGACCAGTAATTTTATATGATAGTTCTGTGTTTGCCGGGCCAATTCCAAGAGCAACATTCTGCCCATTATCTTCTAAATATTCTATGCTCTCCTCCCAGCCCCTTATTCTCACTTCTCCCTGTTCAAAGAGTGTCTGTATACTCCCTGGTTCAATGAAAGAGTATCTATTCTCAACAAGTTGAGGCTCAAGATAAAACCACAAAGCAATAGCAGCAATTACTATTACCATCACAATTTTTCTCTTGCCTTTTAGGGCAATCATTCCGATAATCAGTAATCCTGTCGCTAATCCAATCAGTGCAATTCTGGAATAACTTAATAATATAACCCCAGTCCCCGACAAGATCAGTATCCAAGCGACCTTCTTATATCCCCTTGAAATAAAGGAATAGCCTCCAATGGCCATTAATATCAGCAGTACAAACCATTGACCTGTTGAGCCTCTGAATAGCCCCAGGAAACCATAACCAAATTCCTGGTATGAAAGTATCTCGCTTCCCTGTTGTCCAAGCCTTATGCTCTCGAAGATCGCTAGTTTAAACGGAGTGAAGTAACTAACCAGGCCGGCTATAGAAAGCACCACACCAAAATACAGGTTTATCTCTAGAAAACCACCCGTTTGTTTCTGATCCATTTTTGTGCTCATGCCAACAATAAGAACAATAACCAGATTTAGATTTCTGTAGAACCAAATTGCAGAATCAAGAGATAGAATCGTATAGTCACCTATTATTGATAAACATAAACCAGTGATAATGGGGAGTACTATTAATAGGAAGAATATACTTACTACATATTTATCATTGAGGATTCTCGATACCTCTGTATTATTCTTCACCAAATATATTATGAGCACAGGTAACATTAAATCGGAAACGTATATTGCGCTTGCTATACCTGTTACTATTATTGTCAATGGCACAGTAAGATATGCGACAACAACCAAGAGTTTCAGGATTCGAGGAGCTTCATTCTCTCTGAAAAACAAGAAATAAGATGCTATGCATACTAAGGCTTGCGCCATAAATACTATTTGAAAACTCATCCTGGGTTATCTTCTCCTAAGCGCGAAATACTTCGCGTAAGTCGCTATTGATACAGGAGCCCTATTCCTTAAGAGTGAGGGTGTTCTTAATGACACTCCAACCGAAGCTAGCGCAGTTTCTCTAAGGTGGCCCCTCATTAATCCTTCTCTATTCCATACTACATATTTCCATATCATCAATATGGGCAATATTACCATAGGCGCATTTCTTATGACTGTCAGTAAGTCGTTTCTGCAGGAATGATATAACATTTCTCCAATATCCCTATCCCCAGATTGTTTATTATGATAGATTATGGCATCAGGAGAATATAATATTTTATGCCCAGCTTCAATTATTCTAAGCGTCAGATCTGTTTCCTCACCTTGGCGAAAATAATCATGTGAAAAGTATCCAACCTCCTTAATTACAGCTCTTCTTATCGCGCACGCGCCACCGCTGAAATCTGCAACATAATGCTCTTTATTAATACTGCTTCTTTCACTACCTGGCTCGATTATTCTGCATGCAATAATTGCGGCTTCTTCGTCGTTATATAACTTTTCAACGCACTTGCTAACTGTGCTTCTTTCCAATACAGCATCATCGTCTAAAGATATTATTATCTCACCCTGACAATTTGCTAGTGCTACATTACGTCCTTCTGGACATCCCATATTCCTATGTAATCTAATCAGTTTGATTAGGGGGAACGCCTTGGATATTGTTTCTACGGTCCTGTCTGTCGACGCAGAATCAACTATAACTATTTCAGTATTAGGATAATCCTGAACCAATGCCGAGTTAATTGCTGAAACAACTTCTTCGCATCTATTTTGTGTAAGTATTGCAATGCTGACAAGGGGACCTCCGTTCACTGTATTACCATATCCCTTTCATTATATCCTGGTAAGAATTTTCATATGCTGTTGCCATTCTTTCCATTGTGAATCTAGATTCGACTCTCTTTCTTCCGTTAATGCCAAATCTTCTCGCTATTTCAATGTTGTCCAGCAATGTAATGGTCTTTTCAGCTAATTCTTCAGAAGAATCCTTGTCTATGAGATATCCAGTTAATCCTTCGCTTACAATTTCAGGCAGTCCTCCAACGTTGCTAGCAACTACCGGAAGGCCACATGCCATCGCTTCAATACAAGCAAGTGGCATGCCTTCCCACTTGCTTGGCATCCAGAATATATCTGCCTCTTTTAATAATTTCGGAATGTCATTCCTAATCCCAAGAAATTTTATGTTCTCAGCAAGGCCTAGCTTTGCTGCTATTTCCTCTAGGCTTTTCCTTTCTGGTCCATCACCAGCAAGATTCAATATAGCGTTTCCGTATTCTTCCTTTATGTGTTTCAATGCTCTCAACGATTCCTCGTGACCTTTATGTCTATAGAAGTTGCCAACTTGAATTATTCTTGGTATATCTTTGTGAGAATATTCAAGCTTTGACGCGTAATTCTCTATTTGAATCCCATTATAAATAGTGCGAATGTTGCCTTCATTGATTCGCAGATATTGCCTTGCATAATTCTGAACATATTCTGAAACCGCTATATATCGGACTTTCCTAAACTTGCCAGATATTGAATCCAGCCCCGTTTTCACAATGGAACGCAAACGTCCCTTTTCTTGCCACCAAGGATCTGAGGTATGAAGCGTAGTTACCAATCTGCTGTTTAGTGGTGATGATATACGCGCAATTATATCTGGCATGAAGAGATGTGTATGAATTATATCGGGTTCTTCTCTTCTTAATATCTCTCCGAATTTCCTCGAGGTAGAACATATTTCTTTTAAACTATATATATTACCCACAAAACCAAGGTCAAAGATTTTGATGCCCGAAACGTCGATATTCTCTCTTAAATCTAACGAGCTTGTCAGACTTACCAAAACAAGTTCAAGCCCACGTTCCTTTAAACTAGGTAATAAGCTCGCGATTAGGGATTCCGCCCCACCATATTTAAGTGACCCAATCATATGCAATATTTTCATTTTGGAGATATCTCCCTCTAATCCTCTCAAGAACCTCTCGCTAGCTTGCTTTATTCAGGTGCATATTGATGTTTCTATTTGTTCCAGCTTTTCACAATAAAAGTGATCGAATATATCGTAGGTCTGGGAGTCTGGTTAGCAATGAAATAGAGTACTTCGTGAAGCATCTTGTTAATTAGATACCGCAACCCAAGACCTCTCCAAAATCTCTTCATCGTCATGTTTTCCTTCCATCTAGAATAGGAAAATACTTTCTCTCTCATTATTTGATGGTCAGAAAATCCTGCTAAATCAAGAACTTGGTATATGCTCCATTCTGTATATCCCTGAAGATGAGTTGCATCAATATACCTGCCATATATTGAAATAATATTCGCCATGTTTGGAGCCAATATTACAATTGCACCATTCACTTTCAATGCCTTCTTGCATAACTTTAATAATATTATCGCATCATCAATTGTCATATGTTCAATGAAATGGAACATAGTGATGAGTCCAAACTCATCCTCTTTATCAGCAAGATACTCAAATGCATCTGTACATATAATCTCTATCTCCTCTGGCAGATTTTCCTTGGCTTTCATACACATATTCTCTGATAAATCAATTCCTACTAGATTTCTGTAACCCGCGATCCACATGTTCTGCAGCTGATTGCCCCAACCGCAACCTATATCTAATATCCTTTCCGAGTAGTTTTCTGTTAACCACTCAGGTCTCTTTCTGCTTTGCATATTCGTTAATTTCAAGTCTTGGATAGAGTGTCGCGTTCTCATAAAATGCTTATCATATCCTTCATATAACTCTTTCACTTGCGCCTCCTATTGGATATTGCTTCTATATATATCTCTTTTACTGTCTCCTTCTCTTCATTGCTAAGAAGAACATAATTTGTAGCGATTATTGAAATCGACAACATGATAACTAACCCACCTATTGCTGGAATTCCAATATATATTAATAGTGCCCAGATAGTTAACATAATGCAAAGAAAAGAGTATATGCGCTTAAGCTTCTTAAGGGGCATGAGTGTCTTTGCGATTGCAATCCTCGTTAGACCTATATTGACTATCAGAATCAGATATATCATTCCAATTATTGCACCCATGCCTGAGAAGCTTGGAATCAATAGCAAGTCTATTGCTAGTTGTGATGCTGATGCAAGGATTATTACAGGTAGTATATATTTCTCAAAATATTGAGATATTATTAGATAGAATAATACTTGAGATATTACAGCAAACGTAGCTCCAAACATGATCATCGTTACCATTATGTTTGCTTCCTTATACTTATCTCCAAACAATCCCGAAAGAAAGCCTGGCGCATATAATGATGCTAAGAGTGCAAGCGTAATACCGAATGATATAATTAATGACATGAAAAGCTCTACTCTAATTCTGAATCCTTCTGGTCTTCCTTTAGACAACAACCATGGATAGGCAGTAGTAGTCGCTATTCCTATTAGCAACATCACTATTTCATATACTTTATTTGCCATCGAATAGTTTGCTAGTTCACTGTTGGAAACAATCTGCGATACTAGCACCCAATCAAGCCGATTTTGCAGAAGAGTAAAGAAGCCCAAGGCTCCAAAAATAAGACCCGGTTTTAACAGGATTCTAATTGTACTCCTAATTGTCTCCTTCCCTCTTTCTTGCGCAGAACCCTTTATGTATAAAATTTTCCTTCGTTCTCTAGTTGTGAAATAGATTGCCACTAGCAGTATGGCTATATGTACCAGTAAAAGATATGATAATATTAAGCCGACTCCAGCCACCTGCATTATCACGATAACCACAATTGCTACTATTAACCAACCGAGTCCTTCAAGAGCATCGATTAGATTCGCCTTATTCTGTCTGCTATTCCCCCTTAACCAAGATTGGTAGAATTTCTTTACTAACAGAGACACTTGTATCAAACACGCAATGAATATTATAAGAACTATCTCTTTGCTAGGATTGGAGGCAATGTTCCATATCAAAAGAATCACAAGGCCTAACATAAATATCGGTAGCCTAATAATCAGAGAAGCTACGATAGGAGTATTCAGATCTTCGGGATATTCAGCATAAAACCGGATAAGTATTTGATATATTCCCAGATCAATGAAGAATCCGAAGAAGGTGGCAACAGCTAATGCGAGGCTAAACAGGCCAACATCTTCCACGGGTAAGTACTTATAAAGAAAGAAATAGAACAACATGTTGCAGCCCTGTCCTGTTAGTGTATAGAAATAGGCTATAGCAACGGTCCTCTTGATTCTTTCTGGTTCGCTTTTCATCTTATCTCCGGAATTCTCGTTCCCCTAGTTGATTTGCGTCGTTATCTTTTACGGTTCATCTCCCAGAAGTGTGGGTAGCCGGCCTGAAAGCTCCCCGTATCTTCAGGAAGAAGTACTCCTCATCTCTATACCCATAGGCCACCCTCTTTATGACCTTGATTTTGTTGTTGATTCCCTCG
>JBFLXS010000114.1 GCA_040755795.1 bacterium
CAATCCATTTGGGATATATCTGAAGAAGTGAGTAGGATGCTTATAGGTTTAATCAAATCAATTAAGAGTAAAATAGTATGAAGTATTTTCCCCTCTTCCTACTTCCTACTTTCCTACTTCCTACTTGTTTGGTATGCTGAATAGTTACCCTTCTTTTAAGTATTATACCACAAAAGTAAAAAAAAGGCAAATAAAACTTTACTACAAATTACACTTAACCTATCTTTTTAAGTTCATATCTCTTTATCTTCCCTGATTTTGTTTTTGGTAGGGAAGGGATAAATTCTATATAACCGGGAACTTTATAATATGGGAGATTTTCTTTGCAAAAGCGTAATATCTCCTTTTCCGTCGTCTGAGCATCATCAGTCAAGACGATGAATGCTTTAATAACTTCACTTAAAATTTGGTCAGGCACACCTATAACGCCACATTCCATAACATCCTTATGTTTAACCAGAACATCCTCAATTTCCTGGGGGCTAACGCGAAAAGCGCCGGTCTTTATCATATCCGATTTTCGACCAACCATATAAATATAGCCCTCTTCATCAACAGTGGCTAAATCACCTGTATGTAACCCATCTTTCTTCAAAACCTTTTTAGTCTCTTGAGGTTGTTTCCAGTATCCCTTCATTATATTTTTACCTCTGGCAATAATCTCACCTACTTCTCCTAACTGGACTTCCTGCCCCTGTTTATTTTTAACCTTTAACTCTACCCGAGGGATACCTTTTCCAAGAGAACCAAGTTTTAGAATTAATTTATCTGGCTCAAGATAAGATAATCTTGCACAAGCCTCTGTTTGACCATACATAATATAGATTTCTACATCCGGTAAAATCTCTTTCAATCGTAAAATATTCTCTTTTGGCAAGGCACCTCCGGCACAGGTAATATATCTCAAATCTGGAAACTGTAAGTTGCGGATATTCGACTTATGAAGAAGTAAGGCATAAGATGATGGGACGCCTGAAAATCCAGTTACTTGCTCTTTAATCATTAATTCCAGCACTTTGTTTAAAAAGACAAATTGTGTGGATATGACAAGTTTCCCCCCAACCTTTATATGGGTCAAAAGTAATGAATTCCCATAAGAATAATAAAATGGTAAGATGACCATTAGACTGTCTTCTTTAGTCAGTTTTAAATACTCAATAATGGAATTGGCGTTATCAATCAAATTCAAATGAGTGAGTATGATACCTTTTGGCTTACCGGTAGTGCCAGAGGTATAGATTATTTGAGCGATGTCATTTTCATTTATTATTACTTTTGAATCCCGAAAGATATATTCTTGCTCTAAAATCTCTTTTAATGCCTTTTCTTCTATGATTAAAAAATCTAAATTGTTAATTCTGGAGAGATATTGAAGGCAGGTTTTATTTGTGATAACACATTTTGGTTCTACATCTTTTAATAACCCTTCTAACTCCAATGATGTCGTATCTGTATTTAATGCGACAGCAATAGCCCCAATCTTTAGAATAGCAAAATATGAGATGACATAATTAATAGAATTATTGAGTAAGATAACGACCCGCTCGCCTTTTTTTACCCCTTGTTTTTCTAAAATAAAGGCTAACTTTAAAACCAACTTATAAAGTTGAGTATAGCTAATTCTATTATTCTCATAGACTATTGCTATATTTTCTGGATATTTAGTTGCACTATCTTCAAGAAAAGAATATACACTGGTGAATTCTGTAATCAAGGTCTGACCCCAATTTCCAAAATACCCTGGATTTACCTTTTTTAACTCTCTTTTTGTATATAATTTTTTATAGGTAATGATGTTTGTCTTTTGTAAAATTGAAGAGATTATTTCTTCACATTCTTGTTTTGTCCTGGCGTGAATCATTGCAAAGAGATTATATTCCCACTCAGGAGAGATTGTTCGCTCATAGCAATGCGTTACTTGAGGATATTGACTTAGAATTGTCGCCACTTTTAAGATATTTTCAGGCTCTACTTTTAAAACAACCATAACATTTTCTTTAATTCCTATTTTATAATGGTCAAGCACCGCCCGAACTCTTTTTATAATCCCTGATTTTCTATACGATTCTATCTTCTCCAATAGTTTTTTTTCGCTAATTCCTATCTTCCGGGCAATAGATTGATAAGGCTTATTGACCAGTGGAAGACTAACTTGTAATTCTTTAAGTATTACCCAATCAATTTCATTAAGGGAAACAGGTTTTTTCTTTTTTGGTGGTTGAAATTCATCTTCTTCAAATTGTAACGGGGTTACTGTGTCTATTTGAAAGATAGCCCTTATTTTAAATTTATTTATCCGCTCAAGGTTCAATAGCTGGTTAATTTTTGTTTCTGATTTTATGCGGCTGATAATTTTTTCAATCTCTTTATTTGAGGGTGCAATTAAAGTGAACCAGAGATTGTATTCATCATCTCGTTCGTAATTATGGGTAATTTCTGGGTATTTGTCGATTATTTTAGCCACTTTCTCTATTCTTTCTTCTGGAACTTTCATTGCCACCAGTGTTCCCACATAGCCTAATTTACCTGTGTCAAACAATGGACTAATTCTACGGATAACGCCCTGTTTTTTTAATTCTTTAATTCGATTTAATATTTCATCTTTGGGAATGTGTAGATTAAAAGATAAGGTTTTAAATGGCTGTGGGCAGATAGGAAAATTATGTTGGATAGAGTTTAATATCTTTATCTCTAACGAGGTTAAAGAATTGGTCATTTTATCATTCCTTTTTCTCTACCGTAGATGTTTTCCAACTAACAATATCTTCTCCTTCTTTTTCGCCGCCCTCTTTTCCATCAGCACCATAAGATATAAGGTCATAGCCATCAGGATTTTGTTCACCCGGGGATATGTAGACATACGGATTTCCCCACGGGTCTAATGGAATCTCCTTTTTAAGATAAGGTCCATCCCAATTTTTAGGTAAAGGTGAGATAATTGGTTCTTCTCTCAATGCTTTTAATCCTTGTTCTGTGGTTGGATACTGGCCATTATCCAGACGGTAACTATCTAATCCAACACCAAATATCTCTATCTGAGCTTGTGCCCCAATGCGTTTTGCTTTAGCTACCTTTTTGAATACCGTTGGAAATACAAAAGCGGCAATGATAGAAATTATCAAAATAACGACCATTAATTCCATTAAGGTAAATCCTTTTTCTTGCTTCATTCTCAATCGCTCCTTTTTATTGGTAACTGGTAACTGGTAATTGGTAACTGGTAATTGGTAACTGGTAATTGGTAACTGGTAATTAGTTACCAGTTACCAATTACCAATTACTTTCTTTTAATGGGTTCTTTAAGGGCATACTTCCTTAATGCCTCTAAAATAATATTCTCCCTCTCTTCTAATCTTTCCTCTAATTGTTTTGTTTTTGATATTACCGGGGAGATAGCTGTTCTTCTGTCCCATAAAATAAAGCCCGTTAAGGCTATCATCCCGCAGAGTAATGTGAGAATTCCCCCTAACATGGTATGGGTCAATCCCGATAAGTCATCTATGCGTTTATTTAGACTTGAGTCTAAATCATCTATGCGACTATTTAATGTTTTTTGTCCTTCTTCAAGTTTCACTACCCTTATGGTTAACTCATCTATTTTCCCTTCAATTTTATTTAGCTTTTCTATAATTTTATCTTCGGCAAAGGTATATGTGGTATTAAAGGCAATAAAGAAAAGAATAAAAAAACATATTTTAGTTTTTGTAATGATATTTTTTTACCCCCCATAATCAATATAACATATTAACCTTTCTCTGTCAACTATTTTCTCTGGTAATCAGCAATTCTCGGTGAATTGTTATGGAGTGCGGTGGCTTGCCAGAAGCGAAGATAACGCCTCACACTACAAATCTTTTTGTATTTGTGTTCATTCGTGGTTATATATTCCCTCTGTGTTCTCTGTGACTCTGTGGCTATATCCTGAACGGTTACCTGCAATCTAATACGGTACCAGATGAACCTCTTTTGAACCGACAGGCAGACATAGGTTTATCAACCAGTTTGGGTTTTTTCGGTATCGGCTGTGAACTCGTTCATCATAATTAAGGGTAATGGTATTGCGATAGATTAATGCCTCGTCTTTAGAGACTATGGCACCGTTAAAATGCACCCCATTTCCCAATCTACCTGCACAGGCATGATTGGTATAAATGATAGATTCAATCTTATTGATGTGATTTGTGGCAATATCACCAAATTCATCCGTATCAGGAGGTAATCTATAAAACTCAGTAATTGGCACTTGCGTTTGAACATCCGACCAGTTATACATATCGTCAAATATTTCATCTCCATCAAGGTCTTCGGTTTTTGATTGAAAGATACCATCATTTTCGGTTGGGTCTGTCCAATAGCCTCCATCTGGGTGTTCCGGGTCATTTATCCAGACATTAGTATCTGGTATGCCATCTGCTCCTACATCCTCACAACCCATATCAAATAGCCAGTAATTAGAATACCATTTATCGTTTCCATAATATCCAAAATAAGGGTCTTTGGTATAATCACCAATAATCACATTTTCGCGTGCGGCTAAACCGAGAATATCTTTATCTTTATTTGCCTCAACCCACTGGTCAACGACCTCTGGGTTATCCGAGTCTGGTCGAGGAGAGGAAGGGGCATTTTTATAATCTATATCTGCGGCAATGTAAATATTTCTACCCGCATAAATAGTTCCCGTTCCTTTAACCGTGCCTTTGACGATAACATCACCCCGAATAACAACAGGTCCTTTTATCTCAATGGGATTAGAAGGAGTGCCTTCAAGAATAATATTTCCTGATTCACCTGCTTCATCCCCAAAAACCTTATCAATCACTATTTCATCTCCTATTTTAATAGAACTATTTTTTTCAAAGGCTAAATTTTCATAGAAGTCAATTGCTTGTAAATTAGGCATTTCTAATTTCTCTACCCCTTCATACACATTGTAATCCTGTCCGCCAGGTGTCTTCCATGTGCCTCGAATCTCACCAGAGGCATAGACATCACCAACTACTGTTGGGTCATATTTAAAATCAAAATCACCATTTGAGCGAATATCACCATTAGCCGTGATGCCACTTCCATAAAACCAGCCCCAATTGTTGAGAAAATAAACATAGTCAAAGACATAGGAAGGTGGGTAAAGGACAACAACAGCGGCAGAACAAACTGTAACAGACGCCTTTTCTATCCCTAACACTCTGGCAAATACCGTAGTTATTTCCTTTGACACCTTTAATGTAATCGTTCCATTATCAATTATTTGAATATCCTCATTGGTAATCTGGAAACCATTAGCCTCGACTAATCTAATTGCTTCTGTTGTTGCTGAACCAGGGGCATCAGGGAGTTGCCAGGCACCAGCTAAAGCGCCGGCATCTAAGGCATTTTGCAATTGTGTCTGGAAAAGATAAACTCGCCCAACATCAACCGCTAATGCCGCTACCCCTAAAAAAACCATCATAAATAAAGCGACAAATATGACAACCTGTCCTCGTTCTCTCATTTTTCCACCCTCCTGATAAGTGTTCCTAATTAATCTTACAGAGTTATTTATACCCCCCATAGTGTAAACACATACCTTCAAGATTGAAGAGGCATTACGGCAATTTGTAACCGTTCAGGATATAGCCACAGAGTTACAGAGAACACAGAGGGAATATATAACTACGAATGAACACAAATACAAAAAAATTCGACCTGTGCGGTTAGAAATTACAAGTAAATTCCCTCAAACCTGAAAGGTTTGACTTTTACATAACCGTAGATAAAATCTACGGAGAGAAGAAAAACTCCTGCTTACTACTCAACCCTGAAAGGGTTGAATTCTAACCATGGATTACATTCGACCCTTTCAGGGTCGACTTTTACTGGCGTTTATTTCCGTAGATTGCATCTACGGTTATTTAAAATTCGACGCTTTCAGCGTCAATAACCTAAAACCTAACCGCACAGGTCGAAAAAATTTGTAGTACAAGGCTTTAACCTCGCTTCTGGCAAGCCAAAAGGCGAACCTAAAGATTCGCACTACATTTATGGGATGTCAGAGGTTAATTCGTGTGCATTTGTGATTAATTTCCTTAATTCTCTGTGAACTCTGTGCCTCTGTGGCTGAACGCTTACGGCAATTTTTCTATCCGCATCGTCGAAGTACCAGTCATCTTTAATCCCATCATCTTAATCTTTTTACTAAAAACTGGGATGTAGATAGAAACCTTATAAGGGATAGCAACGGATATGTTTCCTCCTACTTCGCGTTCTGCGTCAGTTGGGGGAGAAATATTAATTTCCTCATTTAAAATTTCGCCAGTTAAAAAGTAGGTTTTAACTAACTGAGAGTCGCCGCTGATAGTAATTTCATCTCGTATTTCTTGAGTTTCTTTACCAAGTGCGCCTGCTCTTGCGTATTCACGAGTAATCTGAGTAACAATTAAATAATTATGAAATACCAGGCTAATTTCTATAATGAAGATAGTAATTATTAATAAAAGTGGCAGAAGTAGGGCAAATTCAACCGTTGATTGCCCTTTTTGGCTTTCTTTATTCATTTTATTTGAGGCCCTCCAACACCTTTAAGAAAGCGGCTACTATCTCCGGGTCAAACTGGCTACCCGCGTTTTTCTTTAATTCTTTAATTGCCTCATCTTTAGACTTTGCCTTTCTATATGGTCTATCCGAGGTCATGGCATCATAAGCATCTGCGACGGCAATGATTCGTGCTCCTAATGGAATCTTATCCATTAATAGTCCTGACGGATAACCACCTCCATCATATCGTTCGTGGTGATGTTTGATAACTGGGATGCCTCTTTTTAAAAATCCTAATGGCTTAATGATATTTACCGATGTTGTTGGATGCAATTTTATTTCATCCCATTCTTCTTGAGTTAATGCCTCTGATTTAGATAGGATATAATCGCGAATGCCAATTTTACCAATATCGTGCAATTGGCAGGCATAGCGTATCAGTTCCTGCTCATCTTGTGGTAAGTTTAATTCCTTCGCTATCAGCATTGCATACTGAGCCACTCTCTCGGAATGACCTTTAGTATAATAATCTTTTGCCTCAATCGTCCCAACCAGAGCCGCCATTGCTCCGATGTAGAGTGCCTGTAGATTTTTATTTAACTTAATGATTTCGTCTAATTTTTGATTCAACTCAACATTCTTTTTAGTCAGGGTATTAAGCAAATGTTTGTTCTTAAGTTCCAATCGTTGTTTTTCCAGACCTCTTTTAATTATCACACTTACTTTTTCCATCTCAAGTGGTTTTTCTAAATAGTCATAAGCATCATACCGCAATGATTCAATTGCTACTTCCATAGAGGAGTAACCCGTAATTATAATTACGACCGTATCTGCATATTTCGCTTTAATCTCCTTTAACACCTCTAATCCACTCATATCCGGCAATTTTATATCTAAAAGCACTAAATTAAATGATTTTTTCTTCATTTGTGTTAGAGCAGAAGCTCCTGAATGGGCAATTGTTACCAGGTAACCCGTTCTTTCTAAAAATTTGGAGAAGATAGAGCATATCCCCTGGTCATCATCAACTAATAAAATATTTTCTTTTTCTAACAACAAAGACTCTGCTTTAGAATTATCCTTTTCTTCTCTCATCCTTTTATCCACGATATAATTTGAGCCAATGAAGGTTTTAGCATATTCTTTTAATTCTGCCCCTATAGTTGATACCTGGGCTAAATGTATCAAATTCCGTTGTTTATTCGTGACTACGCCGATGGAAATACTCATAATAGGAAATTCTTCTTTTTCCCCTTTGCGATTAAAGCCTAAAATGTAACCTCTCTCTTTATCTTCTGCTGAATATAAATCAGGGATTGCGGCATCAAATTCTTTAATAATTTCCTGGCAGATAATCTCAATTCTGTCTGGATGGCTAATAACGATAAAATCGTCTCCACCGATATGTCCGATAAAATCTTTTTCAGTTCCGACCTTATGAACTGCATTTATAATTACCTTTGCGGTCAGTTTTATTGCCTCATCTCCTTTAGCAAAACCATAATGGTCATTAAACGCCTTAAAATTATCCAGGTCTAAAAAGCCGATAGCAAAAAGGTTCTTGCTCTCAATACAATTATTTATTTCCTCTCGAATACTATTATTTCCAGGGAGTTTAGTAAGTGGATTGGAATCAATTCCTAAATAGGTGCGGTAGATAATACTTTCAAGGATAGCGACAAGTTCTTCTAAATCAAATGGTTTGGTGATATATTCATCAATCCCCATCCTCCAGCCGGCAATTTCATCTTCTACGGTAGATTTGGAACTCAAGATAATTATTGGTAAGTGTTTATGAACAGGGCTTTTTCTTATTTTCTTACAAACTTCATAACCATTCATCTCTGGCATTAAAATATCAAGGATAATTAGATGCGGAAGTCTCTCTTCTAATTTCTCTAATGCTTCCTTCCCACTTTGAGCCGTAGTAACTTCATAACCTTTTACTTCTAACAGAGTTCTAATCACTTCTACTATTTCCCATTCATCATCTACAACCAGGATATGTGTTTTTTCTTTCATCATATCTTTAATTATACCCTAATATTTTATATTTGTCAAATAAATTCTTGACTAATGGGTTTATTTTGAGTATACTTTATAGGTAACTGGTAATTTAATTAACCACAACCACTATGACACAAAAAGGTAAGCGTTCAGCCACAGAGACACAGAGTTCACAGAGAATTAAGGAAATTAACCACAAATGCACACGAATTAACCTCTGACATCCCATAAATGTAGTGCGAATCTTTAAGTTCGCCTTTTGGTTTGCCAGAAGCGAGGCTAAAGCCTCGTACTACAATTTTTTGTATTTGTGTTCATTCGTAGTTATATATTCCCTCTGTGTTCTCTGTGACTCTGTGGCTATATCCTGAACGGTTACACAAAAAGGAGATTGCAAAATGGAGATACTTAGATTTGAAGAAAATAACGAAAGGATTAAAAAAGTTCTTGAGCGGTCTAACATCAATCTCATTGATGAAAGGATAAAACAAAAGGTAGAAGAGATTGTTCGTGAGGTGCGCAATTCAGGTGATACCGCATTATTAAAATATACAGCGTTGTTTGATGGAGTAAAATTAGATGATTTAAAGGTTAGCCAGGATGAATTTTTAGTTGATAATGAATTTCTGCAGAATCTTGAATTGGCGGCGACAAACATTACCAACTTCCATAAACATCAATCCTTTAATTCCTGGACAGTTTCAAAGGAAGATGGTGTGATTTTAGGACAATGCTATCGGCCAATGGAGATAGTTGGGATTTATGTCCCGGGTGGTCGGGCACCGTATGTTTCAACAGTATTAATGACGGCTATCCCGGCTAAAGTGGCAGGGGTAAAAAAGATTATTCTTTGTACCCCGCCTGACAAAAATGGCAAGATTAATCCTTATATTTTGGCGGCAAGTAAGTTAGCCCAGGTAGATGAGGTCTATAAAGTTGGTGGAGCACAGGCAATTGCCGCATTAGCCTTTGGCACTGCCACTATTCATAAAGTTGACAAGATTGTTGGACCGGGGAATATCTATGTTACTCTGGCGAAAAAAATAGTCTTTGGTGAGGTAGATATTGATATGGTGGCAGGACCAACTGAGGTAGTAGTTATTGCTGATGCACAGGCTAATCCAGAATTTATCGCCGCTGATTTACTCTCGCAGGCAGAACATGACCCACTCTCATTAGCGGTTCTTCTTACTACCTCTTCAGATTTAGCCAATCTTGTTTTAAATAAGGTTGAATCACAGTCAAAATTACTTTCTCATCAGGAAACACTCAAACACTCCCTTGATAATTTAACCATTATTATCACCAGAACCTTACAGGAGGCGATTAACATATCCAACCAATTTGCCCCAGAACATTTAGAACTACATATTAAAAATCCGATGGAAATATTAGGGAATATTGAACATGCCGGGGCAATATTTCTTGGTGAATATTCACCTGAATCTGTGGGTGATTATTTTGCTGGACCAAGTCATGTTTTGCCAACCTGTAAATCCGCACGGTTCTTTTCACCACTTGGTGTAGAAGACTTTTTAAAACGCTCAAGTATCATCTCTTACACGAAACAAGCATTGGTTAAATACGGACAGGAAATTATTAATCTGGCTAATTTAGAGGGTTTCGACGGTCATGCCAATGCAGTTAAGGTAAGATTAGAAAAGTGACGAAAGTGAGCAACCGTTCAGGTGGTAATTTACCGCAGAGACGCAGAGGAACAGAGAAGACATAGAAATAAATCAGATAACAGAAAAGGTAACCGTTCAGGTTATACATTAGAAGTGTCCGAAGGGGGATAAGGAAATAAGGAAGATATAGAGATAAGATAATCTGGACTTTCGTAAATTTTATGCTACTTCTAAAGTTCTCTTTATCCTTATCAATCGGTTTATTTTGCTTAAAGATGGCAAAATTAGGCTCAAAAGCCTGATGATTTTTTTGCAACTTATCCTTTGAAGTTGAGTTGATAAAAAATGCTTCACCTATTTTCTTCCCTTTGTGTCCTTTGCGTTACTACTTTGTGCCC
>JBFLXS010000115.1 GCA_040755795.1 bacterium
GAAAGCAAGAAGATAGCATCTCTGGCACTTTCGCAGACCAAAGCAAAAGCGAAAGCAAGCTTTCGCAGTCCAAAGCAAAAGCGAAAGCAAGCTTTCGCACTCCAAAGCGGGGAGATGTGCAGTGCGGTGGCGTGCTATTTTGGAGTGTGGTAGCTTATTTTTTGGAGTGCGGTAGCTTGCTACCGCTTTCGCAGGGAAGCAAAGCAAAAGCGAGGAGATAGCATCTCTGGCACTTTCGCGGTCCAGAGCAAAAGCGAAAGCAAGCTTTCGCACTCCAAAGCGAAAGCAAGCTTTCGCAGTCCAAATTTAAAACAAAAAGGAGGTAGTAAAAAAATGTGTAGAAAAGTTAGTAAAGGTAAGAGAGTTTTTTCTGGGCTAATCACTTTGGGGCTAATTTTATGGTTGGGGGTAGCACAAGTGGCACAGGCGGCAGTGCCGAAATTAATCAATTATCAGGGGAAATTAACTGATACGGCAGGTAAACCTGTGCCAGATGGTAATTATGCCATCACCTTTAAATTATATTCCCAGCCAACCGGAGGTTCAGCACTCTGGACAGAAACAAATCCAACCATAGCCATCACTAATGGGCTATTTAATGCTATTTTAGGGAGTGTGGCACCACTTAACTTAGACTTTAGCCAGAATTATTATCTGGGCATAAAGGTTGGTGAAGACCCGGAGATGACTCCCAGACAACAATTAACCTCGGTGGGTTATGCCTTGCGGGCTGAATATGCAGGGACAGCAACTGTTGCAGGGACAGCCACTGTTGCAGGGACAGCAACCTATGCCTATAAAGCAGGGACAGCAACCTATGTCTTGTCTGCATCACGGCACTACATAGGCGAATCTTATGGTGGTGGGATTGTATTCTATGTGTATGATAATGGTCAGCATGGTTTAATCGCTGCCACAGCCGACCAGAGCACAGGAATACAATGGTATAACGGAACCTATAGATATACTGGCTCCTTAGGCGATGGAGTGGGTGCTGGTGCAATGAATACTGCTATGATAGTAGCTACACAAATCAGCGATAACCAAACCGGTAATTTTGCGGCAAAGGTTTGTGCTGATTATTCAGTAACAGTAGGTGGTGTTACTTATGGCGACTGGTACTTACCATCAAAACACGAGCTGAATTTATTGTATCAACAAAAGGATGTGGTTGGCGGTTTTGCTGACTACTACTATTGGAGTTCTACGGAGTACAGTAACTACTACGCCTGGTACCAGAATGTCGACGGTGGCCACCAAGACTACGGCTACTATAAGAGCACCACACTTAGAGTGCGTGCTGTTCGGGCTTTTTAACTATTTGTCTATTTAACGATTTGGGGGTATAGGGGGCTTGCCCCTCTGCGGTAGCTTGCTATTTTGGAGTGCGGTAGCTTGCTACCGCTTTCGGACAAAGCGAAAGCAATCTTTCGCACTCCAAAGCAAAGCCACGGTTCTAAAAAGAAATAAATAAGAATCCGTGCAATCCGTGTGCTAAAAGAATCTAACAATGAGGAGTAAGTAGTTGTGCATTATATTGATATCTTCAGAAAATTTAATGAAAATAAAGTAAAATATTTTGTTATAGGTGGTTTGGCGGTAAACTTCCATGGATTACCACGCTTTACCTATGATATTGATATTCTTATTGAAATGGAAGATGAAAACATAAAACGATTGATTGACCTCCTGACAAAATGGGGATATAAACCTAAAGTACCTGTTAATCCTTATGATTTTGCTATCAAAGAAATACGAGATTCATGGATAAATGATAAAAATATGAAGGCATTTAACTTTTATAATGATAAGGCAATAATATCAGAGATAGATATCATTATAGAAAGTCCTGTTTCATATAAGGATGGAATTAAAAATGCTGTTATTTTTGATGCTGAAGGTATTGCTATTCCTGTTATCTCTCTGGGTGATTTGGTAAAGATGAAAAGAAAAGCAAATAGAGATATTGATTTATATGATATAAAACATTTAGGGGGGAATTATAATGCAGGGGTTTGAAAAGATTGAAGAGAAGATCAAATTTTATAAGAAAAGAAGCTTGAAACAAAAACTTGACTGGTTGTATGAAGCTAACAGGTTTCAAAAAGTGATTTCAGGACAAAAGAAAAGGACTCAAAATAACAGAGATTCAAAATAGAAAGACAGAATGGGGGTAAATTTTTTTAGTCTGCGGATTTAGCAGACTAAAAAGCAGGAGCAAAAGCGAAAGCAGGGTTTTGCAGTCCAGAGAAAAGCGAAAGCAAGCTTTCAAAGAAAAGCGAAAGCAAGCTTTCGCACTCCAGAGCAAAGCGAAAGCAAGCTTTCGCACTCCAAAGCAAAGGAGGGTAACGAAAATGAGTAAAAAGTATTATTTTCAAACATTATTAACTGGTTTAGCTATTGTCTTGTCTTCTCTAACCTTAAGTAGTGGGGCAAATTATTGTGTTCCCATTGGCAGTGGCGATAGTGGTGGAGCAAATCGCAGTTCAACTTCATACCGCCTGCATGATGTCATCGGACAAGCTGTCATTGGCAATTGGCAAAGTGCTCATCATAAATTAGCCGCTAATCTGTATCCATCTTTGACTTCTGCCCAGATTATACTTGTCTCACCTGCTTCAGGGACAGTAGGGATAGTTGTTAGTGTTGAAGGGGCATATTTTTCTCCCACAGAAGCCATCCGGATTGATTTTGGAAATAGTCGCACTATAACTCTGTGTACGACAGATAGTCGTGGTATTTTTGCCACTACATTTACGATAGACAATAAACCGCAGGGAACTCAGACCATCACCGCTACTGGTCTGTCCAGTGGCTCAATAGATGAGGCATATTTCTTTGTTATTCTTTTACCCATAGTCTCTGCCAGTGATTTACCTGACCCATTTAGCCCGGATGGGGATACAATTGACGATACGACTACATTTACACTCTCGGCGACACATCCTCTGGGTATTGATAGTTGGACATTAAATATTTATAGGGATGCCGGCCATACACAATTAGTGAAGAGTTATGGTGCCTCAGGTGCACCACCAGCCATAGTCAGTTGGGATGGCTATGATAACAATAACAAACAGGTGCTCAATGGTCTCTATCATTATCTCTTCAAGGCATGGAATAATATTGGTGCGTCTAATACAACTACAGACCAGACGGTTGAGGTGCGTGCCTTACTGCGGTCAGGTAATGCCAATGCCACGGCGTATAATCAAGGTAAAAGATTAGTCCGCGATTCAACTGGCAAGATACACTTGGTCTATCATTCTAAAGGTGAGATTTATTACGCGGCATCAACCAATAATGGTCTAAACTGGTCTGGACCTGTCAATTTGAGTAATAATAAGGCTATCTATTCTACCCATCCGTCTATTGCTGTTGATTCAGCCAATAATGCTTATGTCGTCTGGGAAGAGTTCGATAACACCTGGCAGATTGTCTATCATCAGGTAGGCGTTGGTAATCCTGAAATTGTTAGTCCTGGTGATGCCAATCAATATATCGCTCCGGCAATAGCCATTGATTCAAATAATGTCAAACATTTAGTCTTCGAAGATTATACGAATGATAAAATTATGTCTTGCCAGAAAGATATAGGTCCTTTTAGTTCACCAACAGCCATTGGCGATGGGGCACAACCCTGCCTGACTATTGATTCCCATAATGAGATTCATTGTGCCTGGGTAATGAGTGGTGAGATTTTATATCGCCATACCTTGAATGGTAACTGGTTACCAGCTATCGATGCCATAAATGTCTCGCAAACCTCAGGGAATTCATCTGCTCCTTCTATCGTTGCCGATTCTAATGACGATATTCATATTCTCTGGAGCGATACGACGCTGGGTAATGCTGAGGTGTTTTATAAGAAATGTGTTAAAGATGTCGTTAGCACCAGCTACAGAAATCTAAGTCATGATACCAACGACTCATATTATCCCTCTGTTGGAGTTGATACGAATGATGTCATCTATGTTGTCTGGTATGACTATCCAGGGATGAGTAGTGAGGTGCTTTCTTGTAACTCGGCTGAGGCTGATTTTGGTATAATACAGAATATCAGTCAGAGTGCTCCGTCATCCGGGTATCCTAATTTAGCTCTGAAGGGTAATGTGGCCGGGGCAGATTTGGTTTGGACTGAAGGTGATACGGCACCCTATGAAATCAAATATCAACGATTGGGTGCAGTAGCACCAGTGCCGTCGGTAAATGTTAGAATTCTACCACCAGGCACTGTCAGCGCCGTTGGTCAGCAATTTGATGTGATAGTTCAGGCAGAAGCGGTCGATAACCTCTACAGCTTTGAATTATATGTAGGATATGGCTCTTCGACATTAAAGGTGGTCTCAGTCACAAAAGGGGCATTTATCAGCTCAGATGGAGCCTCCAGCACCTGGTTTATGGCTACTTCAACTTTAGGTGTTATCCATGCGGCAAGTACACGGTATGGAACTACCACCGGTGTAAATGGAACCGGGACATTAATTGGCATACGATTTGAGGTATTAGCCAATATCCATCATAGCACCATGACACTAACCAGTGCCATACTCAAAGATAATACTACGCCAGTGCCGCAAACTATTCCGGTCATCCGATTCCATAGTGTCGTCGTGATTGCCTCCTGGGATATTAATGGTGATGGGGTAGTAAATATTAGTGATTTATCCATAGTAGGGATACATTTTGGTGAGACACCAGCAAGCCCAAATTGGTATCCACCAGCAGATGTTAATAATGATGGGATAGTCAATATAACTGATTTAGCCGCAGTAGGGATACATTTTGGTGAAAGTTACGGTAGCCCAGCACCCGCACCAGCACTATCACCAGCAAGGACTGATACCGAGATGAAATTACTCGCAGTCCCGCAAGACGATACCTACCAGCCAGGAGCGATATTCAAGGTGGAAATAAAGGCAGAAAATGCCAAAGACCTCTATGCCTACCAGTTTGATTTGAAATTCAACCAGGAAATGGTCAGTGTGGTCGATGTCAATGAAGGCAGTTTCCTGAAGCAAGATGGTGTTTCAACATTCTTTGTTATGGGTAAGATTGGTAATGGAGTGATTAAAGGCATTGGAGCCACCAGACTGCAAGCACAAACAGGTGTTAGTGGAGATGGGGTATTAGCCGTGATTTACTTTAAGGTAAAGGAAGATGTCATCAGTGGAAAGGCGACCTTTAAGATTGAGAATGTGATTTTAAAAGACAACTCTAAACCCGTCCCACAAAATATTCCCAGCTCACTAAAAGAGGAAGTAACTGAGGTGCAAATTACACAAGTCATACAAGACTTAACCGGTGTAATTGCCTATCCCAATCCACTTAAAGCACCTCAAACAGAAATTACCTTTGATAAGTTAACTAATAATGTGACAACCTTTAAGATTTACAATCTGGCGGGAGAATTAGTTGCCTCATTAAATAAGGCGATTAAATATACCTCACCGACGGCTACCTGGGCAGGGATAAATGACGATGAGAAAAGGGTAGCAAGTGGTGTGTATATCTATGTGATAATAGATGCCGATGGACATAAGAAGGTAGGTAAGGTGGCGATTATCCGGTAGGTGGGATATAATTATCACACAAAGGCGCAAAGGCACAAAGAGGAAAAGGGAGAATATGTTTGCAGTAGGTAATTGGGTCGATGGTCTTCTCCTTTTCAGTAATCTTTTATTGACAGGCTAAAAAGGAAATGATATAATGTTAGCCAGCGGATGAGACGGATTTTTCACAAAGAATTAAGTTAAGTCTTGCGGGCAATTTTTGGGATGCAGATTTTCGCAGATTAAAGATTTAACATTGGTGTTTTTACTTCACTTCCATTCTTTTTTGTTTCGTTCGAAAAATAAGCATCTGGGTTTTCTGTTTCTCTTTTACCCAAACTTCTTCATCCCTCTTTAAAATCTGTGTAATCTGTGTAATCTGCGGATTTTTCTGTTTTTAATGCGCAGATTAACGGAGATTTTCGCAGATTTAATAATCTGTGTCCTCTGTGTCCTTTGCGGAGAGTTATATTTCCCCCCAGTTCTTTCCCCAATGAATATCAACCTTTATTGGCACTAAAAATTGTCCTGCACCCTCCATACACTCTTTAACTAAGCCACTTATTTCATCCAGATTTTCTTTTTTAACTTCAAAGATTAATTCATCATGAACCTGAAGAAGCATTTGGGCTTTTTGACGGTCTAATTTTTTATAAATGTTGAGCATGGCGATTTTAATCAAATCAGCACAAGAGCCTTGAATAGGCATATTAACTGCCTGGCGGTATGCAAATTCACGCAATTGCCTGCTTTCGGAGTTGATTTCAGGTAAATATCGTTTTCTTCCCCACAAGGTTGAAACATATCCCTTTAGTTTTGCCTCCTCAATAGTTTTATCAATATAGCTTTTTACCCCCGGATACCTTTCAAAATAGCGATTAATTATCTCATTTGCCTGAGTCGGGCTAATTTTTAATTCCTGACTTAATCCATAGGCACTCATTCCATAGGTAATGCCAAAATTAACTACCTTTGCGGCACGACGCATCTCAGGAGTAACCAAATCCGGACTGCCACCAAATATTTCAATTGCTGTCTGAGTATGAATATCCTCATCATTGCGAAAGGCATTGATTAATCTTTCATCCAGGCTAATATGGGCTAAAAGCCGCAATTCTATCTGAGAATAATCCGCAGAAAGTAACAGGTAACCTTCATCCGCAATAAATGCCTCTCTTATTCGATTACCCAGTTCGGTGCGAATAGGAATATTTTGTAAATTAGGCTCGCTTGAGGTCAATCTTCCGGTGGCGGCAATCGTTTGATTATAAGAGGTATGAAGTCTATGGGTGATAGGATTGGTCAAGGATATTAATGCCTCGACATAGGTAGATTTTAATTTGGATACCTCTCGATATTCCAGAAGTTTATCTGGCAATTCATGATAATAACTTAATTCCTTTAAAACCTGTTCATCAGTTGAAAATCCAGTTTTAGTTTTCTTTTTCACCGGCATTTTAAGTTTCTCAAATAATATAAATCCCAGCTGTTTGGGTGAATTAATATTAAATTCTGTTCCCGCAAGGATATAAATCTCTTTTTCTAAATCATTCAACCTTTTGCCAAATTCTTGCGAAAGTTCTTTAAGATAATAAATGTCAATCTTGATACCATCCTGTTCCATCTGTGCCAGGACATCAACTAATGGCATCTCTATTTCTTCAAACAAAGAGATAAGATTTTCTTCATTTAATCTAAATCTTAGTATTTCATCACCTAGTCGATGTATAAAATCTGCATTTGAGCAGGCATACTCTCCTGCCTGCTGAATTTCTACAGCAGATATAGATGTTCCCTTAGCCATTATATCTTTAGCCGAGGGTTTAGTAATTCCATAATAATTTAAGATTATCTCTTCTAAATTATGTTTTGCCGTAGAATTTATAAGATAGGAAGCAATCATAGTATCGAATTTTGTTCCTTTGAGTCTAATCCCATGATTAGTTAGAATAATTAGTTCATATTTAATATTTTGCCCAAGTTTCTTTGTATTTATTGCTTCTAAAAAAGGTTTTAGTGCCTCCAGAACATATTCCTTTTTTAACTGTGGGGGTGCTCCCGGATATTCATGTGCAATAGGAATATAGTATGCACAATAGGGTTTAAGGGAGATTGCAATTCCAACTATTTGAGCATTCATAGGATTTATAGAGGTAGTTACTAAATTAATGCTAAATAAAGAGGTATCTTTCAGGGAATTTAGTAATATTTGAAACTTATCTTTATCCGCAATTATATGATAGTCTCCTGACACCTCTTTTTTATACAGCCCAAGTTCTTTCAGGAGTTTTTTAAATTCTAATCTATTCAGTATTTCAAATACCTTTTCTTTGTCATAATCTTTTATTTTACAGGCTTCTAAATCTACCTCGATAGGAACCGTCGTATCAAGCGTAACCAATTCTTTACTCATAATAGCACTTTGTGAGTGTCCGTTAATGTTTTCACGGAGGTTTTCATTAGAAACCTGATTAAGATTATTAAGTAAATTTTCTATGTCTCCAAACTGCTGGATGAGTTTAACTGCCGTTTTTTCGCCTACTCCTTTGATTCCTGGAATATTATCTGAGGTATCTCCAGACAGACCGAGGAGATCAATGATATTATGAGGTTGAACACCAAATTTTTCATTAACACCCTGAACATCATAAAGCACCGTTTCTGATAGCCCTTTTTTAGTTGCCAGGACCTTTATTTTATCATCCACAATTTGCAAAATATCCTTATCCCCGGAAACGACAACTATTTCATCTACCTCATTCTCATACCTTTTGGCTATTGTGCCAATAATATCATCTGCTTCATATTCATCCTTTGCAAATATGGGGATATTAAATGCCGAGATGACCTCCATAATAAGTGACATCTGGGATTGCATTTCACCAGGCATCTTCTGTCGTTGAGCTTTATATTCAGGATATTTTTTATGTCTAAAGGTAGGGACTTTAGAATCAAACACAACTGCCAGGTATTCTGGCTTTTCTTCTTTGATTAATTTTAGGAGCATAATGGTGAAGCCGTAAACGGCATTGGTGGGTATGCCTGTAGAAGTTGATAATAACTTAATAGCATAAAACGCTCGATAGATTAAACTATGCCCATCTACTAAAAATAACCTTTTCATTAAATTTATTTCAATTTTACCATTTAATAAAGGTTCTGTCAATAGAAAAATTGAAGATGTGGCTATTTTTCTGTTGACAATTCTAATAGGTTATGATAACCTAAATAGGAAATTAGGGGTGCGTGTAATAAAAGCAGGTAAAATTGGATACGCACCCGAAGGTAAGATAAATTATGAGCACTAAAATAGGTAATTCAGCGGATGTGGAGGGGATGTTTGAGGTAATAAAATTAATAGAGAAATTACGCGATATATTTCGGCAAACCGCTCCACTCCATATTCTCAATTCTCAACAAAAACAACAGGCAAAACAATTATTATCCACGGCTAAAAATATACTGGATAAGCTAGAAAAGTCTCTGTGCGGGTAACCGTTCAGGGATATAGCCACAGAGTCACAGAAAACACAGAGGGAATATATAACCACGAATGAACACGAATAATAAAAAGATTTGTAGTGCGAGGCGTTAGCCTCGCTTCTGGCAAGCAGGAAAGCGAACCTAAAGGTTCGTACTACATTTATCGAATGTCACAGGTTAATTCGTGTTCATTTGGGGCTAATTTCTCTAATTCTCTGTGAACTCTGTGCCTCTGTGGCTGAACGGTTACAAGATTTTTTATCCTATATCCTTCAGCCTTCAGCCTACTTTTTTACTTTCTCCTCCCTTTTATCCGTGCTCATCCGTGTTAATCAGTGGCTAAACAGTTACCTCATCTATAATTTGTTTTACTACTTTGATGGGATTTTCGGCGGCGATTATCGGTCTGCCAATCACGATAAAATTTGCTCCTGAGTCTATCGCCTGTTTTGCCGTTGCTATTCTTTTTTGGTCATCCAGGATACCGGCAGGTCTAATTCCTGGTGTAACAATAATAAAATCTTGCCCACATTCCTTTCTAATCGCCTTAATCTCATGACTTGAGGCAACTACTCCGTCAAGTCCTGATGATTTGGCTAACCTGGTTAAAGTAATCACTTCATCATTCAAATCCTTTTCTATCCCTATTTCTTCAAGCACATCTGAATCTAAACTTGTCAGGATAGATACTCCAATGACTAATGGTTTTGGTTGAAATTGTGCAAGTGTTTTAACTACATCTTGCATCATCTCCTTGCCACCGAGGGTATGAATAGTGAACATAAAAATACCTATTTTAGCCACTATTTTTGTTGCAGAAACCACTGTATTTGGAATATCGTGATATTTCAGGTCTAAAAATACCTTACCTCCTTTGTCATGAACCATTTTAACCGCATCAGGTCCTGCGGCTGTAAATAACTGAGCCCCAACCTTAAAAATTGTAACATAATCTTTTAATTGGTTCACTAGTTTTTCTGCATCTTTCAAATTATCAACATCTAAGGCGACAATTAGCCGTTCTTCTAATTTTAGTTGCATTATTACCCTTCCTTTTTCTCCTGGTCAGACAAATTGGTCTAGTGTCGTGTTGAACAAATAACGCACGGAATTTGATTCTGGTAACTGGTGATTGGTAACTGGTAATTAAATACCGTTCGGCTGAGCTCAGGACGAAACTATACTCCACTGGGGTATAAATTGTGATTATTTAAACTCGATATTCAAGTTTTTTTAAGATTAAGTGGTTTATCCTTTTTTAACCGCAAAGAACGCAAAGATTATAGTGCTCTGTTAAGATTGAATTTGCATGTTACTTTTAGGTAATCAGTAATCGGAGATAACAGGTCATTGTTTTCTCTTCACCGATAACCTGATAACCGATAACTTTCTAAACATAGCAAAGCAAACTTAACAAAGCAATAGGTTGTTCACCACCTTATTTT
>JBFLXS010000116.1 GCA_040755795.1 bacterium
GTTCTGTCTTGCAAACTCAACCTTCAAGGCATTGTGATAGATGCTCTCCAGAAAACCAGGCCCTAACTCTTTATGGACATTAATACAGGCATTAATAATCCTATCAGTTAACTCTTCTTTTCTCCACACTTCTCCATTTTCTCCCTTTCTCCTTATTTTTTATATCCTACCTGAACTCTTACAAAAATAGAAATACATTCTCTTGTTGAATCAGATGATGTAGCAAAATATCTTCTTTTTTCTTTAACAGACTTTTTGCCATTCCCTTCAGCCAAATTATTAGTAATTGACAAGCCTGCACGAATTAAATTATTTCCTATAGAATATTTATATTCCGGATCTAACTTCTTATAGACTTTAAATATTTTGTCTATAAAATCTAAGGCTTTTTGATAAACTTTCAGATTTTCAAAATCAAATTTAAATTCTTCCATCTTTGGTTATTCCACTCTGGTTTCTGTTCTCTGGTTTCTGTTCTCTGGTTTCTGTTCTCTGGTTTCTGTTCTCTGGTTTCTGTTCTCTGGTTTCTGTTCTCTGGTTTCTGTTCTCTGGTTTCTGGTTTCTCTTATAAAATCATCTAATTACTCCTAATTTTCCAACTACAGAGGCACCGCTACTATCATAAGCAACATAGATATAAATTCCACTACTGACTAATTTACCGGCATCATTTCGTAAGTTCCATCGCCAACCGCTATAATCTATTTCCGAGTTTTTGGATTCACGAACCAATTCACCCGCAATGGTATAAATTTCAACCTTATTCACACCCATGAATGTTATAACTTCATAATCACCACCCGCACCAAGCTCACCATTCTCTAATACTCCATCGTTGTCTTTAAAAGGATTTGGTGAGATACTGAATTCGTTTAAAGTAGCGGCATACAGTCCAATTCTAAAGACAGAGAAGTGTTCTACTTGAACCGTCACACGATTATTGACTACATCTGGCGTTCCTCCAACTACTACCCATTTATTTTCCCGCAACTCAAATATTTTTAATAACATCTCTTGTTCATAAGAGTTTAAATCATCGTAAGGAATAGTAATTTTAGCGTCTACTGAAGGTGGGTCTAACGGAGTTATATCAGGTAATTTAAAGGCGCTAATCTTTCGGACGGTATTATTTAAAGAGGCGATGGTATTCATTGGTAGAATCCCTGTGGGATTTTCTTCAACCGTTATCAGAACATCATAATCATTGGAAAAAGACTCGAGGAGTTCAATGGTCGTGGGTGAAAATGACAAAGTGGTGATTGTTCTTGCAGGCACTATGCCAGATGAAAGCGAGGAATTATCTATTTCAAAGATGGTAGATATACCCGATGTGCCATATTCTATATCAAAAGGGGTAACTTTAATCTGGTAGTTTTTAGCCGATTTATGCCTTTCATCTACCGAAGATAACCAGATTAATTTCAAACCTGTAGCAGGTAAAATATCTATTGTCGTGCCAATGACTGTGGCTGTTGCCCATGTAGTCACAGAACCACCTTGATATTCCACAAAAACCCGGCAGAAATCACTATCCTGGTCATAAAGGTCATACGAAATCTCTATCTGACCTAATTGACCAACAGGTTTAGTTGTAACATTGGTAATAATGGGTAATTTATTTCTATTTCTCAAGTAAAAACTGATTGTGGCAGTAGGACCATCGGCAATGCCATCATTTGGAATAAGTCGAAGATAAATGTATGTTTTCGTCGCAATTATATCCTCTTTAGAAAACCAGGTAAATGTCTGATTTGTCCCTTCTGGTGTAGATTCTAAGTCAGATTTAGGTGTGCCGGTTGCCGAATACCAGTATTGTCCATCAGTAGAATATTCTACCTTGATAATACATTTATTCCAATCGTCATCCTGTAAGGTATAGGTTATAGTCACGCTACCGGTTTGTGTAGATTGACTGCCTTTAGGATTGGTAATAGTCATTTGTGGCGGGGTATTTCGAACCACATCAGTTAAACGATATAAGAAGACATATCCCGCTTTACTACCAACTATCAAGTCAATAGTATCTTCATTCTGTTTTAATATGCCAGGTCTTGCGTTGGCATTAACTTTGATTGGCGCTCCATCGAGTTTAATCTTAGACCCTGTTTTAAATGAAGGGGTTCCATTTGCGCCAAGATTTTTATAGAAAAAGACAAACCCTTCCTCATTCCCAATAATCAAATCTTCATGGCCATCGTTATCCCAATCAATAATAAAAGGTGCGGCATTATTGCCAACATCTAAATCGCTATTTCCTTGAATCTTAACCTCTGGGGATAATAAAGGTGAAGTATCTTCTTGAGGTGAGACATTTTTATTCAAATAAAGATAGACATTACCATTTCTATCGCCCGCCAATAAATCTTTATAACTATCTCCATTGTAGTATGTCACAACAGGGGTAGCGTAACCGCCAAAGAGTTTAAGGTTAGATGTGCCAATTTGAATTTTTTTACCTATCGCTAACTCTAAATAATTACCAGTATTTTCAAAAAATGTCACATAACCTTCTTTATCTCCAACTAATAAATCTTTTTTGCCACTACTATTCCAATTGCAGACAAATGGGCTGGCATAATTATCTACATGGAGTAAATTACCTCCCAGGATTTTCAATGGAACTGCGACATTAAATTCTGGAGATTGATTTGACCCTATATTTTTACAAAAATAGACATAACCATTTTCACCGCCTACGAGAAGGTCATCTCTTCCATCTTCGTCCCAATCTATAACTATGGGACTGGAATAAGGATTTATATTCAGGTCTGCACCATCAAGTTTTATTCTTTGCCAGTTGTAGATAGTCGCATTATCCACCCAGAATTCACCTGTTTTTCCAGGCTTACCTTCCACCTGAGCATCATAAGGGATAATTTTTATTATTACCTTTCTTATCACCCCACCTAAATCTCCAGAAGAATTCCAGACAAAACTATGGTTTACTCCTTCTTTAGATGAGTTTAAATTTGACATTCCATCTCCGGCATTTGCAACTGCGGACGCTGTTATCCATGTATACCCACCATCCGTAGAATATACCACCACAATCGAACAAGGATTATTTTCATCGTCTTGTAGGAGATACTTAATGGTTACATCTTTAGTTTGCGTGCCGACAGGTGTATCACATAAAACCACTGGAGCCGAATTTTCGAAACTACCGGTATAAAGATTAATGTAACCATCTTTCTCTCCTACAATCAAATCAAGGATATTATCGTTGTTCCAATTCATAACTATTGGTGCGGCATAACCAGATACCTCTAACGGCACAGAGTTAGCCTGAAGTTGAAAATAGTGGGATTGGTTTGTTGTAAAGGCTGGACTCTTATCATCTACACTAACATTCAAATATACATACACATATCCATACTTACCTTCGCCCCCACTCCCAATTATCAAATCCTTTCTATTATCACCATTAAAATCAACAATATAAGGTTTAGCATTTTTGGGAACAGTAATATCCGTCCCATCTGCTTTGATTCGTTGGGGAGATTGAAGGAATACGGGTTTTTGGTTGGTCCCGGAGTTTAAAAAGAGATTTACATAACCATAGTTCTCACCTACCAATAAGTCCATTAAGCCATCATTATTCCAATCAGTTATGATTGGCGTAGCATCCCCTGTAACTTGTAATGGTTGATTAGTTCCAGTTCCCGTAGTAGCCCTGGTTCCCGGTTTAAAAAGTGGTGAATCATCAGTTTTAGAATTAATAAATATATATATGAAACCCTGACTATCTCCTACAATTAAATCTTTAATACTATTACCATCCCAATCATAGACATACGGGCTGGCATTATCGCCGACAGCTAAATCTACTATGCCGGTTAGTGTCCCAGCATCTACCTGAAATGTATAGGCATCACTAAATTTAGGGTCATTATCATTTCCAGAGTTTAGATAAAGTTTTACATTGCCATTTCCATCACCGACAACCATATCTTTTGCCCCATCATTATTAAAGTTTAAAACATGAGGAATAACTCTGCTACCAGCATTAAGGTCTGTTGGGACACTGGCAATCTTAGATGGGATAGAAAATACAGGTGGCTTATCGCTTAAGTTGCGATAAAGATTTAAAGAACCATCCTTTTCTCCAATGACTAAATCTATATTCCCTAAATTATCCCAATTAACAATAAACGGGGCGGCATTATCCCCTACATCTATATCTTTATTATTGGCTTGAATCTTTTGCTCGGTACTAAAGGTAGGAGTGCCTGAGGTATTCGTACTTAAAAAAAGATATATTTCCCCTGCTTTGTTCCCAACAACTAAATCTTTATTTCCTATCCCATCCCATTGAACAACTTGCGGGACGGCATCATTTCCTACAGATAATGTTGTCGTCCCGGCTAATACCAGATACCCCTGGCTAAATTGAGGTTCGTCTTGAGTGCCTTCATTCAAATATACCCACACATTCCCATTTGCGTCACCGATAATAAGGTCTTCTAAATTATCTCCTCCTTCTCCATCATTCCAATTACACACATACGGAGCGGCATTACCTCGCACTTCAATTCCAGTGGGTATTACTTCTCCGAATGTGGGGGGACTCAATTCAGCAGGCATAGAATTACTCAAAAATAAGGTTAATTTTCCTGCCGCATCTCCAACAATCAAGTCTAAATAGTACTTCCCATCCCAATCGATGACGCAAGGAATAGCCCTTCCTTTTTCTACATTTACACCTTCAATTTTACTACCCCCATAAGCAAAAGCAGGCGAATTAACGCTTCCCGAATTTATATATTGCCATACATTACCATCTCCATCCCCAATTAACAAATCATTCCTATTGTCTCCATGATTGCACCAATTAACCACAACAGGCGCGGCATATTGAGGGACACTCAGTTGGTATGATTGAATCCTTACACCTGAACTAAAATTAAGGTTACCGGCATAAGTAGAACCTGCAGTAAAAATACACAATAATGCTATTTCTGAAATAAATCTTTTCATTTTTATTTCCTCTTATCTATTTATCGACATTTTTCTTTAATTTCTTTAGAAAATATCCTTAATCATAAAAAAACTGGGAGTATGAAAAAATTATAATTCTTCCTCCCAGTGTTCATATATTATACACTAAATTTTATATAATGTCAATGAAAAAGATTGGTAACCGTTCAGGCTATATATCAAAAGTGTAAGAAAGGGGATAAGGAGATAAGGAAGATATGGAGATAAGATAATAGAAATAGATTGAAATTTATAGAATTCGAAGAATGTTGCGAAGCAAAAATAGGTAGAAATTGATTGTGGAAAACAACAAATTTCTATAAATTTCTATTAGTTTCTATTAATTTCAATTTTTGGTCGTGTCTGAAAATAACTCTAATACTCGATATTCAAGTTTTTTTAAGATTAAGTGATTTATTCCTTAATACAGGCATTAATAATCCTATCAGTTAACTCTTCTTTTCTCCACTTCTCCATCTTCTCCCTTTCTCCTTATTTTTATCCTACCTGAACCCTTACAAATCTTTATATCTTTAAAGTAACCGTTCAGGCTATATATCAAAAGTGTAAGAAAGGGGATAAGGAGATAAGAATGATATGGAGATAAGATAATAGAAATAGATAATTTATAAAATTCGAAGAATGTTGCGAAGCAAAAATAGGTAGAAATTGATTGTGGAAAACAACAAATTTCCATAAATTTCTATTAGTTTCTACTAATTTCAATTTTTTTGTAACTATTCACCACGAAGGGCACGGAGAGCACGAAGTGAAATTTGATGAATTATCGAATAGAGTCATTGGATGCGCTATAGCGGTGCATCGAACTCTTGGGCCAGGTTTGCTTGACACCGTGAAGAGTGATAATTCACAATTGACAATTCACCATTCACCATTATTAAGGAAATTTAGGGAAGAAATTGTGAATTGTGAATTGTGAATTGTGAATAGTTACATTTTTTTAATAATATCTCCCTATCTCCTTAATCTCCACATCTCCTTTTGTTACACCACTTGAACGCTTACTAAAATTTGGATTCCCGCTTGCGCGGGAATGACAGGTAGAAAAACAATCTATCAAATTATCAGCGACGGAGCACTAGGTGAACGCTTACAAGGTTGGCTTATACAAGGCTTATACAATGCACTACTATAGCCGTTACAAATATACCTTCCTTTTGGCATGGTCTCTTTGAAAGATAGAAAGTTGAAAATAGATATATGAGGTAAGGAGTGTGCGGAATATCCATTTAAAGATATTTTGTTCCCGCTTACTTTTATAGATAATTCTCCACCATCTTTTCAGGATATTCTTCGAGGAATAAAATATCTGATTTATGCGTCGGAATGCCTGAAAAATATCATCAGAAGAGACTTGTTTGGGTGTAAAGACAAGGTGGTCACCTTCATAATGAGCAAGGTTTTTATCAAATATCCTTCCTTCTTCATCTACCTTTTTATAGAACGGGGTGCCAGGGATAGGGATAGCGATAGAGAGCAGAATTGCACTGGGGTCAATCTCTTCAAGATGTGCAGGGAGGTTTTGATAATATGGTGGGGTATCTTCATCCAAAGCCAACATTAAACCGGTAAAGGTTAGAATACGGCGCATTTTAAGTTTTTCAAACAATTCTTTGTATTCTTCAACCTTATTTTGCCTTTTATGAACAGATAATAGGCTGGGTTCATTTAAAGATTCCAGGCCAATAAAAGCCATAGTGCAGTTTGCCTGGTGTATAAGGTCTACAAATTCATCGTCCTGCAGACAGTCAAAACTAAATTGCAGCCCTAATCCCCAAAGCTTCAGTTTAGCAATTTCTTTCAGAAGTCTTTTAGCATATTCCATATCTCCACCAAAGTTGTTGTCATATAACATCGCTATTTTGCGTTTATGAAATGGGAGATTGGAGGTTGCCGTTAAATCACGGATGATATCTTCTACAGGTCTTGTGCGAAATGGAGCAGACTTTATGGTCAGTTGACAGTAACTGCATCTATAGGGACATCCCCGTGTTGCCTCAGTAACTACAGGCACTGCAAATTTTGATTCGATAAGGTCATAACGCGGTGGAGGGATATTTTCCAGCGGCGGGGCAAATGGTGCTTCATAAACCTTCTTTAATTTGCCAGTTACCATATCTTCTACTACCTGTTGCCAGACAGGTTCTGCTTCACCGATGACTACTGCATCCACATAAGGTATGACCTCTTCTGGAAATGTAGATGGGTATCTTCCACCGGCAACAACGATTTTCCCCATCTTCCTGAATTTTTGTGCCACTTCAAAGGCATGCACCGCACAAAAATCCATAAAACTTAAAGCAATGAAATCGGCATTTGTTTTGTAATCAATAGGCCGAATCATCTCATGGAGAAGCTCTACCTCCACGATTGGTGGGGTTAATCCTGCTACTATGGCTCCGGATAAGGGTGGTGCTGGTGAACGGGCATAATAAACCTTTCCTTCTTCACTGAGATTTTGAAAAAGCACAATAATCTGTAATTTGGGTTTAGCCATTTATTGCCTCCTCTGTGATTTTGGATTTTGGATTTTCGATTTTCGATTAAAAACGGGACACAGACTTTCGCAGATGGACACAGATAAATTAATATTCGTGTAAGCGTTCAGGTCATTACAAAATATCTAATAATAATGTCCAATGGGCAATGTCCAATGAAAAATGTCCGATGAGAGGATAGATGAAATGCAAGATGATTGGGAAATCAGTTCTTACTGCCAGAACACAGAATTGACTTTTAAATTTTTAATTGTTCATTTTACATTGGACAGTTATTTTTTTAAGTAACTGAACTTTTACCTGATTTCCTGCATAAATAGAGTCTTAAGTCTTATGTCTTATGTCTTATGTCTGATGTCCAGTGTCTGAATTGCAGTGAATAAAAAATAATTACTTGTGGTCCTTACACCTGAACGCTTACAAAATTCTGTAGAACCTTAATATTCCTACATCTGTTTTTTTATATCACGAAAGCACGAAATAAAGGAAACACAAAAATAAAGATAAAAGCAGAAAGATAGTTTGACTAAAGGTATTTACACTCCAGTAGCCTGCATTTCAATCTCACCTTTTATTCCGTTGATTGGTATAAATGCGAAACCTGGACTAAGGAAGATGCAACCCCTCTGCACTTCTATCCTCCCTTATAGCAACTCAAAATCGGTTCAAAACCGTCTGCCAGAAAAAGCCGTTCTGGAAGGCAAAGATTAAATTAACCAGTAAGGGCGTATTTTCTCCTATGCTTCCATAGACTACCAGAAATACTATTGGCGAAACTAACATTGGCCTGAAAAGCTGCCACTTGTTGAATTCTATCTTCTTGCCTTCTTCACCAATAGCATCAAAAAAGTATTTAGCCGCCATACCAATTAACATTAGTAGATAAAGGCTTATTTCCAGCCAGGGGATTTGCGCCCAAAAAGAAGAAATTCCTCTTTTGCTGACATCTTGTGCTCTAAAAAAATCCGCACAGAGGAATAGCACTAACCCACCAGCTATTGAGGCTAAGATAAAGGCTATCTGAGCCTTCTTGCTCCATCCCGGTCTAACCACCCAGACAGCCACAATCCCTATAATTGTTAAGGCAATGTATACCATTCTACATCCCTCCTTCACGATAAAAGATAAACTGGCCTTCTCCTGGACCTAAGTAATGTATTCAGGGTCTTTCATTAGACATTTTTTGGTACATGGACAGTTAAGTAATTCTGGTCTTCGAAGAATCACCAGCAAACTGTTGCAAAAACACCAGTTTGTTGCTTATCTCTTCCATCGTTAACAGATTCAACATTCTTAATGTTCTTCGTAACAGCACCCCAAAATGTTTTTTGGGAATCTGTGTGGAAATAATTACTCCTTTATGGGATTTGTTCTCATTAGTCCAGTCAGAATGCAGCATTTTGAAATGGCCAACATTAAATGTCAATATTGCCCTATTCTGCGATACAGCGTAAACAAGTTGTTCTTCATCGGTTAGTCCTAAGTTCCCTTCTTCCTGTGCACTAACAGCGTTAAAACCTCGATGTCTTAATGCGACAGCCAGGGCAGGATAAACATCTTCATCAATGTAAAGTCTTATAGAAGAGGGGATGGCAGACACTATAGTCTTTTCTCCTTTACCCGAAGGACATTTGGAGTACCATCAAGACGGTTTAACCAATAATCTTCGGTATTTTTGGAAATTAATTCTTCAACCTCTTCTTGATGGTCTAAATAATAACTTATAGCATCATAAGCCTGGGAAGGTTTTAAATGTTGGTAGCTTTCTAAAATATCCTCCACTGTATCACCAGATTTAAACATAACCGCAATATTGCGGACTGAAATTCTGGTGTTTTCAATGACCGGCTCTCCTCCACAGATATTCTTGCTTCTGACAATATACGGATGTTCGGTTCTCATTAATTGAGCCATTGTTCTTTTTACCTCCTGGTAACTTCATTATAACATCATTAAACAAAGTTGTCAATAGAAAATTAAGGATTACGCTTAAATTGGAGTTTTATCTATCTCTCTTCCAACTTTTGAATCTTCAAATAAAAAGGGCATTTTTTACATTCTTGTAAGGTGTGGTTATGACAACAGGCTGGATTTTTTACCTCAAAACAATTCTTATCCTGCCTGTACGCCTCGCAGATTAAATAGAAACTTGCAGGGCAACCCTTGATATTAAAGCATTTATTCATAGCTCTTCCTCCTCTTTTTAAGTAATCGAATTAATCGAATAAAACAAATTCGTAAAAATACGAAGAATTCGTGTAAGCATTCAGATGTAAGTAAGGGAAAAACCTGTTCCTGACAGGCTCAGGAATGGAAAAGTAGGGAAAAAATATTAAAGAATTGGGATGGTTCATTTTCATTATTTTTCCTGTGATTTTTTCCGCAAACTTTCACACTAAAGTGCACCATTTCAAACTTTTCAATTCCATACATTAAAATAAATTTCCCCTTTTCCCATATTTCCCCTTTTTCCTTCATTACACCCTGAACGGTTACGAATTCGTTAAATTCGTTCAATTTGGTTACTAATATTTTAACCCCTAAAAATAAAAAAGGGGTAAACAATCAAAATCGTCCACACGTCCGAAGTCCGATAATGATAGCTACCCCTCTTGCTGTGCAAAAAACACAGCAATAATAGTAGCCTCCTTCTTAGGACGTGTGAGAGGATAAAAATCCTCTTTAAGAAAAAGGGCTATTAAGTTATTTTTACCTCTTATTTCATTTTAAATTATACCAGATTAACGAACTATTGTCAACAAAAAATTCAGGCAAAATTAGAATTTTATCTAGAGAGCGTTGCGTAGGAGTTAAAGCTATATCTATGGTCACAGGCATTGCTTTACTTCATTTTCTGCCATCTTTTGCTTATTAAATTTGCTCCAGAGGAGCAATCTGTTTGTAGAAGAAAACCCACC
>JBFLXS010000117.1 GCA_040755795.1 bacterium
CTCAACACGACACCAGAATTGATGTCCGAAAGGTGGAGCAAGAAAAAGTTTAAGCCATTTCTCCAATTCTCCCTTTTCCCCATTTCTCCTTGTTTACACTTCTAATGTATAGCCCTGAACGGTTACCAGAAAAGATTATTGGTGCATCTATTGAAATACATAGGACCTGCTTGCCGAATCTTCAGCAGGCAAGCCAGATTTGTTAATCAATTTTAACACAAGGGGGAAGTTCCGTTTTAATATTTAATTTTTGATTTTGTATTACACAACTTGTTGTGTTTTAAGTGGTTTCGCACTAAGTCAATACCATTCATTTGTGCTCTCTGACCACGCTAAACAGGTACGGGGCAAAGCCCCAGAACATCTTCCTTAATTTTCTAGCTGCACAGGTCGAAATTTTTTTTATTTTTCCCTTGACAAAAAGAGGAATATTATGGTAAAATTTACAATAGACAGAAATGAATTTCTTTTAAAAGAAAAAAGGAGAGAGATAAATGAAAAAAGTAACTATTTTAATGTTAAGTGGACTACTGATTTTAGGACTATCTAAAATAGTATATTCACAAGAAGAAGAGGTATTATCTCAGAAAATACCTAATATTGGGGTTGTTGATGGAAAACGCATCTTTGAGGAACATCCAGAGGCTAAAAAGGCACAAGAATTGTTAAAAAAAGAGTTAAATGAAAGAAAAAAAGAGTTGGAAACCCGCTCTAAAGAAATTAGAAGATTAGAAGAGAGCCTGAAATCAAATCTTTTGTTAAGTGATGAGGAAAGGGCTAAAATTGAAAAAGAAATTGACAAAAAGAAAGAAGAAGCAATTAAATATAGCCAGGAGGCTGAAGAATATCTAAATGAAAAAGAAGAAGAACTAACCAGGGGAATATCAGAAAAGATATATCGACTTATTAAAGTAACCGCACAGGAAAAAGGCATAGATATTATTCTAGAGAATAATTATGTCTTATATGCGGATGAGACGCTGGATATTACTGATGATGTCATTGCCAAATTTAAACCAAAGCCGGCGACGGAAAAGACAACAACTCCTTTAGAAAAATAATGACCAAAACCTTAGATGAAATTGCTAAGTTTGTAAATGGGAAAATAATAGGTGATAAAAATATACCTATTTCTCGAATAGCATCCCTTGACCAGGCTAAAAAAGGGGATATAACATTTATCACTTCTGAAAAAGAATTAAAAAAAACTCAACCGGATAAAATTCTTGCCTCAGCCATAATCCTGCCGGAAGATAAAGATACTATTTTATGTGCGAAAATTATTGTCGATAATCCTAAATTAGCCCTGTCAAAATTACTTGAACTTTTCATCCCAACCATTAGACCTTCTGAAGAAATAGACCCAACCGCAATTATTGGAAAAGATGTTGAAATAGGTAAAAAAGTTAGTGTGGGTGCTTATTGTGTCATTGGCGATTCTGCAAAAATAAAGGATAATGTTAGCCTCTATCCTTTGACATCCATTGGAAATGAGGTGGTTATTGGCAAAAATTCTGTTATTCATTCCAATGTAACAATTTATGAAAAAGTAATGCTGGGCGAAGGCGTCATTATTCACAGTGGGTCGGTAATTGGGAGTGATGGCTTTGGGTATGTTAAAACGGATAATAACCAGTATGTAAAAATCCCGCAGAAGGGAAATGTCCTGATTGAAGATGATGTGGAGATAGGTGCGTGTGTAACAATTGACCGAGCAACCATTGACTCGACTATTATCGGTCAAGGAACAAAAATTGATAACCTTGTTCATATTGGGCATAATGCCAGAATAGGTAAAAATTGCATTATTGTGGCTCAAGTAGGTATTTCAGGTAGTGTGACGATAGAAGATAATGTAACTTTAGCAGGCCAATCTGGAGTCTCAGACCATGTGGTCATTCAAGAAAATACTATCGTTGCCGCTCGGGCTGGCGTAATTAAAAATACAGGACCAAATTTAATTGTCTCTGGATTTCCGGCTCAAGAACATCACCAGGAGATAAAAATAAAGGCATTGACTCAGAAACTACCTGAGATAGTTAAGAAAATTAAAGAGTTGGAAAAGAGGATAGAGAAGATTGAAACAGCAAACGATTAAAAAAGAGTTAGAATATTCAGGAATAGGGTTGCATACAGGGAAAAATATCCAGTTAATCTTCAAACCTGCTATTGTAGATAACGGAATTGTTTTTGTTCGTAAAGATTTACCGGGTAATCCTAGAATAAAAACCTGCTTGAAAAATGTCAATAAGACCTCAAGAGAACTTAGTCTGAAAGAGAATGAAGCAGAGGTTCATACCGTAGAACATTTATTGTCTGCATTAATGGGTTTAGGAATTGACAATATTGAAATAGTGATAAATGGTGATGAAGTCCCAATTGGAGATGGAAGTGCCTTGCCTTTTGTTGAACTTCTGAAAGACGAAATTATAAGCCAGGATAAGCCTAAAAAGATATTTTGTCCTAACCAGCCCTGTTGGATTTCTATGAAAGATAAACACATAGTCCTTTTACCGACAGATGAATTGAGAATTACCTATACTATTTATTTTGACCACCCTTTAATCAAGGCACAATTTGCCGATTTTGTTATTACAAAAGAGGTATTTATAAAAGAAATTGCTCCGGCAAGAACATTTGGCTTCTTACAAGAAGTAAAAACTCTCTATGCCCAGGGACTGGCTAAAGGTGGAAGTCTGGATAATGCAATTATTATCGGTGAAGATAGAATTTTAAATGATAATTTACGATTTGATAATGAACTTGTCCGACATAAAATATTAGATTTAATTGGAGATTTTAGTGTCCTTGGTCAACCTATTTCAGGTCATATAATTGCGGTTAAATCAGGTCATGAGTTAAACTTAAAATTAATCAGGGATATAGTGTCTCAAGACTCCTCGAACAGGTAGGAAATTATTCTAATCTGGTAACTATTCAGCATACCAAGCAAGTAGGAAGTAGGAAAGTAGGTAGTAGGAAAGGGATAAAGGATGTGCACGGTATTCCTCTTCTGGGGACAATGTCTCCCCTTTCCTACTTCCCTACTCTCCTACTTTCCTACAGGGTGAATAGTTACCAATATTTTTTCTTCGTGGTCTTCGTGCCCTTCGTGGTTTATCTTAATCGCACAGGTCGGAATATTTCGCACTGGTATTCTATTGTTTAACAAAGGATTACTTCTCAAATCAACGCAATTTGGAACACGCTAAACACGTACAAGTCCCCAGAACATCTTCCTTAATTTTCTACCTGCACAGGTGGAAAAATTGCTGTCTGCCAATAAAAACTTTATTTTATAAGCACTTAAGTAAAAAAATAAGTAAAAAAATAAAAAAAAATAAAAAAAAATAAAAAAATACTTGACAAATTTCTTAAAATATGTTATATTATAATTGCTCACTTCTCCTTCGCCCAATGCCGTCTTGTGGAGCTTAAAGGTGTACATTGAGTACGGCATTGGGTAAAATAATATTTATGCCTGCCTATTGTGATATTTTCCATTAAATATTCACCCCAAGAGGGATATTTATATATTAAATTCGAATAAGGAGATGAATTAAAGATGGAATTGAAATGTTATTGTTGTCAATCTTATATTGACGGACAAGATTATTTAGAAGTAGTCTTTAAAGGGACAATAATTGGTTACATCTGTAAAAGATGTCCAGAAAATTAATGAAGAGGTGAGATTAATGAAAAGGAAATTTGAAATAGCACCGGTAGAAGGAAGTAAAAATTTAGTAGAAATTACCTTTAAGCAAGGTTTTAGTTTCCAAATAGATAAGAAAAAGAAAGTTTTGGTAAAATTTGTGATGATAATAATGCACTATGCCGGCGGTGCGGCGACATTTTTTACTCCAATGTTAAATTTTACCGACAGAGCTTTCCACAACATAAAAACACATTTCCACGAAGCAGGAGCTAAATCACTATTTCATGGAAACCATTATAAACAAAACGCTCGCAAAATCTCAGATGCTCATATTGGGAAAATTCTAACTTTAATTGTTCAAAATCCCACAGTTCCTAATCGAGTAATTGCCGAGGAATTTAATGCACTGGGAGAATTACAAATAAGTTTTAGAAGTGTAGAAAGACTCCGTAATCTCTATAAATTATTAAAGAAGAAGAAAAAAGGATTATGAAATAAGAAAAGGTTTCATATCGCAAAAAGTTTAGATTATTCGAGACAGAAGGGTATCGGGATTTTAAATTATCGATAAAAATTCGAATGGGAGAAAAAATGAAGGCAAAAGAAGATATTTTTCTCCTCACCGTAGAGGAAGTAGCAGATATTCTTCGTGTCCAACCATTAGCCGTCTTTAAGAGATTGTATGGGAAGGAGCTCCTCGCAATTAAATTAGGCTGTAAAACAGTTCGATTCAGGAAGAGTGAGCCGTATCGATATATTAATTGGAAAGAAAGCCAAAATTTTTATATCAAAGGGAAGAAATTTGAAAATATAGGAGATGTGAACAATACAGTTGAGTGCCTTAAGAATGCCACCAGTATATATCCTCTGAATAAATTTGCTCACCTTGAATTAGGCAAAATTTATTATAAAAATATAAAAGAAGACCAGACATATTATGAACTGGCTAAACAAAGATTTGAAAAAGGACTAAAAATTGATTTTGAAGATAGAGATATACATTTATATTTGGGAAAAATGGGGATAACTCCCCAGGAATTAAATTCTCACAATTCAAATTCCATTGAAGAAGAACTATTAACGATAAAGGAATTATCTGAGATATTTAGAGTTCAGTACTTGAAGGCTTACGAAATGGTTATAAACAATGAAATTAGAGGAATACATATTGGTAGATGGAAAATCAGAAGAACAGAAATCGAAAGATATCTTGAGCAACAAGAAAGTGAGTTGGTTTATAAATGGGCGATAGAAGAAAAAGAACTTGGAAATATAGATAATGCTATCGAATATTTTAAAGAAACAACGCGGATTTATCCATTCCATAGAGATGCTCATCTCCAACTTGCAGAAATCTATCGCGAAAAAATGAAATCTGATAAAATTTACCTGCTATGGGCACTGAAGAGACTTGAGAAAGCATTTAAAATTGATCCTGAAAGATTGGAAATTCAAGAAAAGATAAAAGAATTAGAAAAATTAAAAAATTAGCAATTTTTCGACCTGTGCAATTAGAAATAAAAGGATAATTGATTAAACAGATTAGATTTTTTATTGTAAGGGGATTAAACAGATTTTTTTTGTAAGCGGATTGAACGGATTGAGCGGATTTTTTTTTATTTCTTTTTCCGTTAAATCCGCTTACTAAATCCACCCGCTTACTATTAAAAATCTGCTTCCTTAATTTTCTACCTGCACAGGTCGCAATTTTTTTAACTATCACCAACTTTCTAACCCAACTTCATAGCGGTTTCTTAACCATAACCTTTTATCCAAAAAGGCTTCTTGTCCCACCACCGCCTTCTTTTTATCTCACTTGTGGGTATAAAAGCTCGGGCTACCAATTCCCCTCATTTCACTGACACATTGCAGTAATCTACATTTTTTTCTTGACAGAAATATCCTTTTACCGTATAATAATATTAAACAAATAAATTTAATAGAAAGGGGGATTAACATTGAAGATAGGAGTGTTAACTGGTGGTGGAGATTGTCCGGGACTTAATCCGGCGATTAGAGGGATAGTCTTAAGGGCAATAGATTTAGGATATGAGGTTATTGGCATTAAAGATGGCTGGAAAGGAATGGTTAATGGTGAGACACAGTCTCTTAATATAAACGATGTTGAGGGAATAATTTCAAAAGGGGGAACAATACTTGGCACCTCGCGAACTAACCCTTTTAAAAAGGAAGGGGATAAAGAGAAGGTTTTAGAAAATATTAAAAAATTAGGATTAGATTGTATCATTGCCATTGGTGGTGAGGATACTCTAGGTGTTGCAGAGAAATTCTATCAATCAGGGGTAAAAGTAGTTGGAGTCCCTAAAACTATGGATAATGACCTGTCATGCACTGATTATACCTTTGGTTTTGATAGTGCGGTAACCGTAGCCGTAGATGCCTTAGAACGATTGCGGGATACCGCACAGTCACATCGGAGAGTAATGGTTTTAGAAGTAATGGGTAGATATGCTGGCTGGGTATCTCTTTTTACAGGTATTGCCGGTGGGGCAGATTGGATATTGATTCCAGAGATTCCGGTTGACCTGGATAAAATGTGTGACCATTTAAAGAAACTACGGCAACGAGGAAAACCTTATGCCGTCATTGTTACCTCTGAAGCCGTCGAATTACCAGGAATGGCTGAACAGGAGCAGGAAAAGGATGCCTTTGGGCATATTATTCTTAAAGAAAAAGGTGTTGGAGAAAGAGTGGCAGAAGAGATTAAAAAGCGAACCGGGTTTGAAACAAGGGCGGCAGTCATTGGACATATCCAACGCGGTGGGGCTCCAACGGTCTTTGACCGAATGTTAGGCATTCGTGTCGGAGTAAAGGCGGTAGATTTAATCGCTAACCAGCAATTTGGACAGATGGTCTGCTTAAAAGGAAATGAAATACAATCTGCTCCTTTAAAAGAAGCAGTCGCAGAACTTAAAATGGTTACCCAACAATGGTGGAATTTAGCTCAAACACTCTTTAAGTAATGGAGTTCAGGTAACTATTCAGCCACTGATTAACACGGATTAGCACAGATAAATACAGAGGTCAGAAGATATAGCGGTTATTAACTGGAAGTTTAGATAGGATAATACCCATAAATAAGGCATGAGAATAATCGTTCCGTTAGGAACATAATATCGGTAGGAATAGATAGACAAATCAATCAGTTCCGTAGGAACGATATATTGGTAGAAAATTTATGGAAAGCCATTTACCGATATAATGTCCCTATGGGACATTATTTGTATGATATTTATTTCTACCGATATGTTGTCCCTATGGGACATTAAATGAAGGATGAGGTAGAATTTTCATACACGGATTACGAATTTTCAGTGTTTCATCTGTGTTCATCTGTAGCTGAATAGTTACGAGTTCAGGCTTTAGAAATCTGGATATAAGATTCCACGAAATTAAAAGCAAGTAATTGGTAAATGGTAATTGGTGAATGATAACTAATTACCATTCATCAGTTACCATTTACCAAAAGGTTGGAGGTAGAAAATTGAAATTTAAAAAAGGATTAATGGTAGGTTTTTTTGCCGGAATAATCAGGGTGATTTTAAATTTATTAAAATATAAGCTATTTAAAAGCTATTATATTCTTCCCGCTCTATATTCACCTCGATTAAATGGTGACCCAACTCAATGGCTACTACAAACAGCACTTACAGATTTAATTGTGGGTATACTTTTTGGTCTGCTTTTTGTTTTGTTAATTAACGCCTTGTCAGGAACCAAAATAAAAAGAGGGCTGGGATATGGATTTGTTATGTGGGTGATTAGTGAGTTACCCTCCTTACTTATGGCATATACAGCCCGGATGATAGATTTAGGGTTAATTACCTTGTGGGGAATAGCCGGATTAATAAGCAATTTTGTAATTGGGATGGGAATAGTATTTATTTATGACCTGATGTTAAAACAAGAAGTTAAAGGGGGTAAAGAATGAAAAAAATACTTATTTTAGGGATAGGAGTTAATTTTTTATTCACAAGCATAAGTTATGCCTGTTTGGGTGCAAGACCACTTTCGATGGGTGGAGCGTTTGTGGCGGTTGCGGATGATGTTCATTCCTGTTACTGGAATCCAGCAGGTATGAGCAATATTAAAAGGATAGAACTTACCGGGATGAAAACGATGAATAATCGAGATGTGATTAGCTATCAGGAATGGTATGCCGGGGCGGTTAGAGCAGGCAACGCGGCGGGCATAGGGGGAAGTTATATTCATGAAATAAGTTGGATAGATGAAACAGAAAATACCACTGGCAGAAACTATGTTTTTGACGAAAAGTGGAAGGTATTTTCTATTGGTGGTTACGGCACCGGGATATTGAAAAATACTGCCTTTGGAGTTAACATTCGGAAGATTACTTATTCCCTGATGACCGGTAATGGAACAGGAGCATCAACCTGGGGCGGTGGAGCGGATTTTAGAAACAAAGGCTACGAAACAGACTCACTGGGATACGATATTGGGATTCTGCATAATCTCAATGAACACTTTACCATCGGAATTTTGATTCAGGATGTAAATAAACCTAAAATAGACTTTTCAAATTCACCATTAAACAAAAAATATGAGTATGTCCGTAATTTTAGACCTGGCGCCGCCTGGAAACCAGATGATAAAACTATCTTCTCTATTGATTGGTATGACTTTATTTTAGACAATATCTATGATGAAGATATGGAGGGACAAAGTGGGGTCAGGGTAGGTTTTGAACGGTGGTTGACTGATGGATTTGCAGTTAGAGCCGGACTTTATGGAAGGAGTTTCCATACGATTGGTTTTGGCTTAAGAGGAAGTCCGCAGTTTACAAAAGTAGAAATTTCCGGAACCAAAAAACAACCCTCTACTTTAGAATTTCAACTTGATTATGCACTTTTAGAAAGTAATGGTGCGGGAACGCATCTTTTATCTTTAACAACTAAGTTTTAATCGTTGCTTTAATAATTTTGAACTATTACGAAAAATTTATATAAGGAGGAATTTTAAAATGGTTGTTTTAGCTGTCCCAAAGATTTTAAGAGAAAAACTTACTGACCAGGGAGTTGATGAGTTCATTACTATTATTAATAAGGTTGAGGATAATGTAAAGAAAGATTCTATTGTCATAGCCGAAGAAAAATTTGAAAGAAGACTTTCTGAGGAAAATTCAAAACTTGATAATCGGATTACTGAAGAGACTGCTAAACTTGATAGGCGGATTACTGAAGAGGTGGCTAAACTTGATAATCGGATTACTGAAGAGGTGGCTAAACTTGATAGGCGGATTACTGAAGAGGTGGCTAAACTTGATAGGCGGATTACTGAAGAGGTGGCTAAACTTGATAGGCGGATTACTGAAGAGGTGGCTAAAATACAAACACAGATAGCTCAATTTAAAACAGAGATTATCAAATGGATGTTTCTTTTCTGGATTGGACAACTTGTTACCGTTGCAGGACTTATAAAATGGCTAAGATAACTGTAAGTACTCAAATAGCGTTTAAAAAGAAGAATGAAAATTCGAGGTTAGGAATTTGGAATTCGGGAAAGGAATATACTTTTTTAAACTTTTAACTTCATTTTTGGATGAAAGGATATGATTATGAAAAAATTAACTATCTTGGTAATAGGAATGGGGTTAGTATTACTTAATCAAAAAACTGGCTTTAGCTACTTTGGTGAAGGCGTCGGGGCAAGGGCATTAGGTATGGGAGGAACTTTTGTCGCGGTAGCCGAAGGAATTGATAGTTGCTTCTGGAATCCTGCCGGATTGGGGAATATAAAAGAGTCAGAACTAACAATTATGCGCACAATGAATAACCGAGAGATAACTACTTATCACGAGTGGTTAGCGGCAGGAACTAAATTGGGTGATTATGGAGGAATAGGAGTGAATTATGTGCAGTTTAAAGCAGGATTCAAATGGTACGAAAAGGAAACTGATGACCTGACTCATTATGCGATTGACGATGAATGGGTTGGTTTAGCCTTTGGAGGTTATGGAACGGGACAATTTCAAAATGTCGCAATGGGTGTTAACATCCGAAAAAGAACTTCATCGCTTTTGGTCGGAACATCTGCGGATGATTTCAAATGGTCTGATTGTCCACCAACAGGACATACAACAGATGTTATCGAGTATGATGTTGGTATTTTGTATCATGTAAATAAGGAATTCTCACTTGGGCTTATCGTGCAAAATTTAGATGAACCGGTTATCCATTATGGGGAAGATTCGCCAATTTACGATTTTTCCTGGAAAAAAATTATTAAACCAGGGCTTGCCTATAGACCAGATGATAAAACTATTTTTGCGATAGATATTTACGATTGGACATTAGATAATGTATATGATACAAAGATAGATATGGGACAAAGTGGGGTACGCGTAGGTTTTGAGAAATGGTATGAGGATAAACTGGCGATACGGGCAGGGCTTTTGAATAAATATTATCATACTATAGGATTTGGGGTTAGAGGGGAATTAAAGAGGTTTTTCCCGGAATTAAAATATGATATTGATTATGCCTTATTACAAGGTGGTGGAGCAGGAACGCATTTCCTTTCTTGCACGGTGAAGTTTTAGACAAAGGATAGAGGTCAAAAGACGGTGGTGTCTTAATCTAGTGTCGCGTTGAACAAATAACGCACGGAATTTGATTCTGGTAACTGGTGATTGGTAACTGGTAATTAAATACCGTTCGGCTGAGGTAATCGGTCAGTTATTGGTGGGAGAAAGGCATAAAGATTAAATTTCTCG
>JBFLXS010000118.1 GCA_040755795.1 bacterium
AAAGTGTAAGAAAGGGGATAAGGAGATAAGGGTGATATGGAGATAAGATAATAGAAATAGATTGAAATTTATAGAAATAGGTAGAAATTGATTGTGGAAAACAACAAATTTCTATAAATTTCTATTAGTTTCTACTAATTTCAATTTTTTTAATAATATCTCCCTATCTCCTTAATCTCCACATCTCCTTTTGTTACACCACTTGAACGCTTACTAAAATTTGGATTCCCGCTTGCGCGGGAATGACAGGTAGAAAAACAATCTATCAAATTATCAGCGACGGAGCACTAGATTAAGACACCACCTAAAATTTGATGAGATTATGGAGCTTTATAATGACTAAAACAAAAAGGAAAATGCCGGCCATAGGCAAATGTTTTGACCATCTGGGCGGGCAAATAGCACCTGCTCTGTTCAACCGTCTGCTTGAGATGGGATGGATTAAGCCAAAAGAGGGAAAGAAGACTGTATTTGAGGCGACTGAAAAAGGTCGAAAGAAGTTTAAGGAAGTTTTCGGTATTGAGATTACCGAACTTAAGAAGGAAGACTTATGAATGAATATCTATCTTTTAAACAGAATCAAAGGCAAAAGATTATAGAAAAAATTAAACAAATCCTTCTGAATAAGGAAGAGGTTATTTTTGCCTTTATTTTTGGCTCTTTTTTAAATGAACCGTCCTTTAGAGACATTGATATTGGTGTTTATTTAAAGGATATAAAAGAAGAAGATGTTTTTAATTATGAATTGAAACTCGAAGAAATAGTGGCAAAAGGCTCTAAATTGGCTTTTGATATTGTTGAAATAAAGGTTTTGAATTTCGCACCAAATTATTTTTTAAATAATATCTTTACCAGGGGGCAATTACTTTTTTGCAAAAATTATCCATTGCTTTCAGAGATGATAGAAGACACTTCCTTAGACGCTTTGAGCAATGAATATATTGCTTATCAATCTTTAAAAGAATTAGTGGAGAATTAATCTTTATGGGAATAGACAGAGAGAAAATTAAACAAAGATTTTCAGAGATTAAAGAATCCTTAGCAGAGATACAACGGCTTACCTCAGTAGAGGAAAGGGAATTTTGGTCTAAAAAAGAGAATATGGCGGCGGTAAAATATTATTTATTGCAAGCAATTGAAGCGGTAGGTGGGATTTGTGTTCATATTGCTGCAAGAAGATTCAATAAGGGGGTTTCGGCTTTTGGAGAGTGCTTTGAGATATTAGGGAAAGAGGGGCTTTTAACCGAAGATATAGTCTTAAGATTAAGAAAAATGGTAAAATTTAGAAATAAGCTCATTCACCGCTATTGGGAAATTGAAGACAGGAATATTTTAGAATACACAAAAAATGACCTAATGGATTTCAATGAATTTATAACAGCAATTGGTAAATTGCTTTAACAGAAGGAAGACAATGAAAATATTAGGTATAAATGGCTCACAAAGAAAGGATGGCAATTCATACCTTCTCCTTAAATCCGCCTTTGAGGGGGTATGTAGCTGTTTAATGGGGTGGTTTTTTTAGTTCACTATTGATGCCAGGTGAGGGATTGAAAGGAATCCGAAGAGATTAGAGGAAGCAAAGAAATTTGGTTCTTTGGTCGTTAGGACTTTGATGAATAAGGAAAGAAAAAGCGTAACTATTCAGGTAATCCTTTTACCGCAGAGACGCAAGAGTTTACAGAGAAGATATGGAAATAAATCAGATAACAGAAAAGATTATTGGTGCAGTCATTGAAATACATAAGACCTGCTTGCCGAGTGTTCAGCCGGCAAGCCAGATTTGTTAATCCATCCCTGATTTTCATCAGTGCAAGTTTAATGTTGTTGTACTCAAGAACTTGCACTGATGAAAATCAGGGATGTTAAGCGTATCGTCCATAAATTTTAATTTTCTTCTCTGCGTCTCTGTGTCTCTGCGGTGAACGGTTACTCCTTTTTTGTTTCGCAAAAACTTCTTTTATGCTGGAGCCGTTAATATTTTATTACTAAACCTGATAATATTCACGCCAGTAGTTTAATATATCTTTGAGTGTTTTTTCAAAGGGGATAGTTGGTTGCCAACCGGTCTTTTCTCTAAATTTACTAAAATCTCCCAATAATATCTGAACATCAGAAGGACGCATTCGCGAGGGGTCTTGTTTTATTTCCACTTTTACCGTAGAAAGAGAAAGTAACATATCTAAAACCTCTTTTATGCTATACGCCTTTCCAGAGCAGATATTATAGACTTCGCCAGGGTCACATTTCTCAAGTGATAACCAATATCCCTTAGCCATATCCCGCACATCCGTAAAATCTCTTTTTGCCTCAAGATTTCCTACATATATAATTGGTTCTTTTAATCCCTTCTCTATCTCAGCAATTTGTTTAGCAAAATCTGCTTCTACAAATACCTCACCTCTTCGAGGACCACTATGATTAAATCCCCTTGTTCGGACAACATAGAGATTATAACTCATATAATATTGGTATCCTAATAAATCATGAGCTACTTTACTGACACCATAAGGGCTTAAAGGTCTTAGAGGATTAGTTTCTTTGATAGGGACTTCATCCTCATAAACCATTCCATATTCTTCAGAAGAGCCGGCAATTTGAATCCTTGTATGAGCTAAATGAGCTTTACGCACCGCCTCAAATATATTTAAAGTGCTTAAGATATTAGTCATTAAGGTTTCAGTAGGTGCCAGCCATGAAGTAGGAACAAAACTTTGAGCGGCTAAATGGAAGATTTTATCAGGTTGCATTTCTTCAATACAATTGAGAACTGATGTTGCATCTCTTAAATCACATTCGATTAGTGTTATTTTATCTTTAATATGTTCAATGGTTTCCATTCGACTACGCCATCTTTTAATTCCATAAACTTCGACATTTCCTTTTTCAAGCAAGAAATCAGCTAAATAACTCCCTGCAAATCCTGTGATACCCGTAATTAAACATCTTTCTGACATAATTTACCTCCATTTTTGGTAATTGGTAATTGGTAACTGGTTAAATGGTAATAGTTACCATTTCAAATTACCGATTTAATTATTTTTTTAATTTCTCGACTATTTTTTTTACTTCTTCTGCCCTTTGTTTTGGACAGATAAAGGTTGCTTCTTTTGTGCTGACTACAATTAAATCAGAGATTCCAATTGTAGCGATTAATTTTTCATCAGCCATAACAATACAATTTTGAGTATCAATTCCGAGGTGATTGCCTAAAATTACATTTTTATTCTCATCTTGAGAATATATCCTTTCTAATGCCCGCCAGCAACCCACATCGTCCCAGGTAAAATCTCCTTCAATCATCAAGATATTTTTAGCCTTTTCCATTATTCCAAAATCTATGGAGATATTTTCTACCCTTTGATAAAATTCTTCTATTTTCAGGTCATTTTCAACTTTCATTAATTTTGAGTATAAGTCTGGCATAAGGTTAGAAAAGGCATCAAGGATTGTTTGGATATGCCAGATAAACATTCCACTGTTCCACAGGTAACTTCCTTTTGCAAGGAATTCTTTTGCTGTATTCAGGTCAGGTTTTTCTCTAAATGAGATAACCTCATAGGTCGAGATGCCATTTTGTGTGGCTACTTTTTTTCCCATTTCTATATAGCCGTATCCAGTTTCAGGTCTTGTTGGTTTAATTCCAAAGGTTACAAGGTCTTCTTTCTCTTTAGCCACTTCATAAGCAATAGACAGAATTTTTAAGAATCTTTCTTTATCCGGAATAAAATGGTCTGCGGGTAAAACCGCCATCACCGCCTCTTTATCTTTATTTTTTAGATATAAAGTGGCTAATGCAATTGCTGGAGCAGTATTTTTACGCATTGGTTCTGCGATAATGTTATTCATCGTCAGGGTAGGGATTGCCGATAAAATTTTATCTCCGATAGTCCTATTTGTTACAATTAATATTCTCTCCTGGGGAATTAACTCTCTGATTCTATCCAGCGTTTCTTCTAATAATGTTTTTTTACTGGTAATTGATAATAATTGTTTTGGGGTATCAGGTTGACTTTTTGGCCAAAATCGTTCACCATACCCACCGGCTAAAATGATACCATATAACATTTTCCATATCTCCTGAGAGGAATAGTCTTCATCACTAACTACTTTTCAATTGTTCAACATACAATTTCCGTATCTCCAAAAATATCTTTTGGTAAGTCTCAGTTCTATAATCCGGATATGTCCATTCCCAGTTTTGAAATTCTTTTGATTTGAATCGTAATGTTACCTCACCATAAATCCCATCACGCAGGTAAATACGATGTTGATAATCTTTAGTTGTCGCTAACACCAGTTTTGACAGAGAAATGTAGCCGGGGTCAAGATTAATCCTTCGTTTTGAATCAAAACTAAATTCTTTTTCAGTTAAATTAGTAAAAATTTTAATGTCTGGAAGTTGACCGGGGTCAATTAAAATGGCAAAACTAATAAATTTCCTCTTTAGACTTATTCCCATTTCATGACTATAATAATTTGTAGAGTCAAATGGTAAAATTTGACTAAAAAAATCAATTTCACCAAACCGTTCCATTAGTTTTTGTTGTGCTAATTCAAATAATTTATTATCCCCGGAAATCATTCCCACAATTAATTTTACTGGCTTTGGTAATTTAATCTCACCCATTTTGTAACCGTTCAGGTAATTCTTTACCGCAGAGACGCAGAGAAAAAATTAAAATCTATTGGTAACTATTTAGCCACAGATGGACACAGATGAAACACTGATTTTATTTTTTTATCCGTGCTAATCCGTGTTAATCAGTGGCTGAATAGTTACTTTATTTCTATGTCTTTTCTGTTTCTCTGCGTCTCTGCGGTGAACGATTACCCCATTTTTTAAAAATCCTGTAAAGAGTGTTCGGAAATATCATCAGGTAAAACTACCTCTCCGCCTGCTCTAAATTCAGAAGTGCGGACATTAAAAATCCAATCATAGTTTTCAGCTGAGGTAATGATTTCTTTAATTGGTAGAGGTGAATCAATGATGTGAATCGTGTTTCCTAAAGTAAATGGATTTATGCGAAACTCATGGAAATATGGCCCAAATTGCGCCTCATTAGTATTAGTTAAGCCATTTTTATCGGTGCGTTGGAGTAGTTGTGTCATTACATCTTTACCATCAGTATATGCAATTTGCTTTTGCGTCCTTTCATCCCATATAAATCCTAATTTAGCCTGACGATGATGTTGACCATTATAGATTAGGATTGCATATCGTATATCCTTTAAGATATATTTTAAGTCTGAAAGTTTATCTTTTATTGGTTTTTGCAGAAATGATTTTTTCTGCTGTTTTTCTTCTGGCATTTGATATTTTGGCATTTTAATTGCATAGAATCCTACAGGGACTTTATTCTCAATCGTATATCCAGCAATAGCATCTCTGCTCTCACACATTAAATATCCTTCAAACATTTGCCTATTTTGTGGAAAATCAATATAGAAAGTAATTTTATGCAATGGAATACTCTGATTAAGATGTCCTGTGAACCCTTTGACTTGAAAAATTTGTTCACTATCATTAGTATATGTGCCTTGAAGATTGTAATTCTTTCCCTCCGAGCACAGGATTAATTGCAAAGTTCCTTTTAATCCATTAATATTAATATTATAGTTTCCACAAAAATCTGAGATTTGCACATAGGCATTTGCCACATTTATTAGTGTTATCAGAGGAATCATGGAAAAAAGAGCGAAAATGAACCGTTGCTCAAAGATTATCTTTTTCATTTAGTCGTTCCCCCTTTTTGTAATAATTTCCATGGATGTTTTTTTAAATCCAATGTTAGTTCTTCTATGTTTTTAGAGGCGTTTGTGAGACGATTAGCGATTTCTTCATCAGCTAATAATTTACCCAGACTACCTTCTCCTTTTTCTACTTTTTCAAGTATATTCTGGAGAGAAACTATGGTTTGACTTAATTCTGTAAATGTATTAGTTATATCCTTTTTTGTTCCAAGCACAGTATTGTTTATATTCTCAACGGTTTTATTTAATTGAATTGTGGTTTGCTTAAGTTTCTCGGTAGTTATTTTAACATCCTCACTATTTTCTTTAATTATCTTTTTTAATGAGGCACAGATTGCGTGGAGGTCTTTAATCGTTGAATTTAATTCATCTTTATTTTCAACTACTAATTCATTCAGGGTAATAGTAAAAATAAAGATATTTTTAATGATTTTATCAAATTCTACCCAGAGTTCTTCTCCGCCTAACATTTTATCCATAAAAGCAACTATTTTCTCTGATTTATAAACGACAGCCTCTGTTCTATTAAGCATTTCTTCTACATTCACTGGATTTATTCCCTGAATTACACTTTCTGATTTAAGAATTTTACCCTGATGTGTTCCCCGAGTAATTTCCACATATTTTTCTCCAACAATACCGAGGGAATTTATTGTAACCTGCGAATCACTTCTAATTTGAGCCGTGTGGTTTAATTTTAATGTTACTTCAATCTTCTCATTAACTAATTTAAGGTCTTTTACTTCACCAACTTCCATCCCGGCTAATCTTACTGGTGCACCCGCATCTAAACCACTAACATAGTCAAAATGAACGCGTATTAAGTATCCTTTGTAGAAAAAATATGGTCCACTGGCAACGATGATTAATATGCCTAAAATAGTTAATGCGACAGTAACCATAATTCCAACTTTTAATTCAGGACTTAGTTTCATTTATCTTCACTCCAATACTCCATTTATTGGTTTTCCTCCTGTAATGAATTGTTTAACAACAGGTTTTTTGGTGTTTCTTATTTCTTCAGGTGTTCCATCTTCAATAATCTTTCCATCTTCTAACATTGCAATTCTATCCGCAATTTGATATGCGGAAGTCATATCATGGGTAACAACAATAGAAGTTAATGATAGTTTTGCCTGAAGGTCTTTAATTAATTCATTTATTGCCGTTGCCATAATTGGGTCAATACCTGTTGTTGGTTCATCATACAGGATAATTTCAGGGTCTGCGGCAATCGCTCTGGCTAATCCAACCCTTTTTTTCATACCACCACTTAAATCGCAAGGCATTAAATTTTCTACCCCAGACAGACCTACAAGTTTTAGTTTTTCAGAAACTATCTTTGAGATAGTTGCATTATTTAATTTAGTATGTTCATCTAAGAAAAAGCCCACATTTTCCCGCACGGTTAGCGAGTCAAACAATGCCGCACCTTGAAAAAGCATGCCAAACTTTCTCCTGATTTGATTTAATTCATTTTCCTTAACTTTCGCAATATCTTTGCCAAAAATCTCTATTTTACCTTTATCAGGTTTTAGAATACCGATGATATGTTTTAAGAGAACACTTTTTCCACAGCCACTTCTGCCAATAATGACAATGACTTCCCCTTTATTTATCTGGATATTAACACCTTTTAAAACTTGAGTTTCCCCAAAATTCTTCCATAAATCAGTAATAAGAATCATCCTTACATCTCCACTTTTGATTTTGTAGTTGGATGCAATTAAAAAAGCACAATGGTTAAGAAATAATCCATCACTAAAATAAGCACGATTGAGATAACGACGGCGGAAGTCGTTGCCTTTCCAACCCCTTCAGCCCCACCATAGGTCGTAAAACCTTTGTAACAACTGACAAGCACAATCATTGCTCCAAAGAACATTGTTTTTATCAACCCACATATTATATCATCTGGGGCTAAAAAGTCAAGTGTTTTGTTAATATAAATGGAATGTTGGATTCCAAACTGCCACACGCCAATCATATATCCACCAAACATCCCAATAATATCAGCAAATATAGTTAGTAATGGGAGCATAATAATCGCGGCTAAAAACCTGGGTGCCGCTAAGTATTTAATTGGATTGACTGCCAGGGTATAGAGTGCATCAATTTGCTCGGTTACTTTCATACTGCCTATTTCAGCGGTAGTAGCGGCGCCAATTCTTCCTGCAACGATAATCGCGGTTAATACCGGCCCTAATTCCATAACCATAGACGCACCAACTAAACTGCCGGTATACATTTCAAATTCAACTAATTTAAACTGAAGATATGCCAGGTAAGCTAAAACCATTCCAACAAATAATGACATAAGACCAACTATGGGTAAGGTATTTATCCCAATTTCAACTAATTGGTGTATGATATATTTAGGTCTAAATGGTGGTTTAAATATTTGGATGATAATTTGTGGCAAGAAAAGACTCATTCCACCAATTTCCTCAAGGAAATAGTAGATTCTTTTTTTCATTCTTCTACCTTTGCGAGGTTTTCAAATCGAGTATATTTTTTTATAAAGGCTAATTTTACCGTTCCAATAGGACCATTGCGTTGTTTCCCAATGATTACTTCTGCTATCCCTTCATTTTCAGGAGTAGGTTTGTAGTATTCTTCGCGATAGACAAATGCTACCACATCTGCATCTTGTTCAATTGCACCTGATTCGCGTAAATCAGATAATTGTGGTTTTCTATCACCTCGTTTTTCTACCTCTCGTGAAAGTTGAGATAAAGCTATTATCGGGATATTTAATTCTCTGGCTAAAGATTTCAGAGAGCGAGATATTTCGGATATTTCCTGTTGGCGATTATCAATCTGCATCCTGCCTTGAACAAGTTGTAAATAATCGACTAAAATTAAGCCGATGTTATATTTTGCTTTAAGTCTTCGTGCCTTAGCCCTTATTTCTAATATTGGGATAGCTGGGGTATCATCGATGTAAAGCGGTGCGTCGGCTAATATTCCTGCCGCGGTCGTAAGTTTGGGCCAATCAGCCTCTCCTAAATAACCTGTTTTTAGTTTCTGGGCATCTACTCTTGCCTCCGAACATAAAGTTCGTTGAACTAATTGTTCCTTGCTCATCTCTAAACTGAATATTCCAACTGGAATCTTTTCGCGAGTACTGGCATACTGAGCAATATTCAACGCCAGACTTGATTTCCCCATAGATGGTCTTCCAGCAATAATAATTAAATCTGAGGGATGAAATCCTGATGTAAGAATATCTAAATCCACAAAACCCGTTGGTATGCCTGTTACATAAGTTTTTTTTGCGTAGAGATTTTCAATCATCTCAAAACTATCATGTAACATTTCGCCAATATGAACAAAATCACGGCTTATTTTACGCTGGACGATGTTAAAGATCAATTGTTCGGCATTATCCAACATTTGTGAAACATCTTCGGTTTGTTGATATGCCATAGAGACAATCTCAGTTGCCGCGGCGATAAGTCCTCTTATTACGGCTTTTTCATTGACAATTCGAATATAATATTCGACATTAGCCGCTGTCGGAACACTATTTAAGATAGTAGTCAGGTATAGTGGGCCACCAACATTACCCAACTCACCTTTTCTCTTTAATTCATTAGTTAAAGTAACTAAATCTACCGGTTCATTTCTTTCAAATAAATCTAAAATAGCACTATATATTTTACGATGCGTAGTTTTATAAAAAGCATCTTCACTTAAGACCTCAACCGCTTTACAAATCGCATCTTTATCCATTAACATTGCACCGATAACGGATACTTCAGCTTCGATTGATTGTGGTTGAATCTTTTCTGCAATTGCTTCTGGCAAACTCATTTGTATCCCCTCCCTTTTTTTGGTAAATGGTAACTGGTGAATGGTAATTAGTTCCCAATTACCAATTACTTACTTTTAATTTCGTGAAACCTTATTATTCACCTCCTTTTTCTCGGACTACCCTAAGACTTATTTCTGTTTCGACTTCTTTATGGAGTTTGATTGGAATTGTATAGACGCCCAAAAGTTTTATTGGTTGAGGAATATCAACCATCTTTTTATCCATTACAAAACCTTTTTTAGCCACTGCTTCAACAATGTCTTCTTTAGTTACCGAGCCAAAAATTTTATTTCCCTCACCTGCTTTTCTCGTAATAGTTATGGTAGTGTTTTTAAGGTTTTGACTAAATTCTATGGCTGTTTGTTTTTCGCGCTGGGCGAAAACTGCTATCCTTTTTTTCTCCTCATTGAGCCTTTCTAAATTACTCTTTGTAGCTGGCACCCCTAATCCTTTTGGGATTAAAAAATTCCTCGCATATCCTTCAGCCACATTTTTAATCTCACCTTTTTTCCCCACTCCTGTAATATCGGTTTTTAATATTACTTCCATTATCTATATCCTTAATTTTGGTAATTGGTAACTGGTAATTGGTTAAATGGTAATTGGTTAAATGGTAATTGGTTAACTATTATTCTGTCGCTGATAATTTGATTAGCACGGAGAGTAGTAACACTCGATATTCAAGTTTTTTTAAGATTAAGTGGTTTATCCTTTTTTAACCGCAAAGAACGCAAAGAAATTAACCGCAAAGAACGCAAAGATTATAGTGCTCTGTTAAGATTGAAGTTGCATGTTACT
>JBFLXS010000119.1 GCA_040755795.1 bacterium
ATTAACTTAGTGGAGATTGTTCATAATGGAGTTATATCTTCATATATGACGAGCTTGAATTTTCTGCAGCTGGAAATATTACAACTATTAGGTGTTCCAGCAAATAAATACTCTCTGAATGCTTTCAGTTAAAAATCATGCAAAACATTAGAGGGGTCTCGAAATCAGCGAAGTAACGCAGGAAGGAGAGAAAATCTTAACCTGGTGGCCAGCCAGGATATGCCTTTGGTGCTGGAGTAAAAGTAATAGATGGACTTGAAGGAGGAGGATCCGTATATGATCTTGAACCGATACTATCTTCCAGACAACTCCACATAGCCCGTTGTATATCTACACCAGAAACTAAAGAATTAATCATTAATCGTAAAGTCAGGGTAGCCGTATGTGATAATGAATGGACACCTAAGGAGTTTTTTGATTTGGTAGAAAAAAATTACTTTTTGTATAAAAAAGTAGGAGAACTTTCAATATATACTGTAGATAACATCAGTTGTAAGAACAAAAAATAATAAAACCACAGAGTGCACAGAGAGGAATCTCAAAAAGAATTTCTGTTGGCAGTAGAAACAATGAATAAAATATACGAAGCACAGTTATTGACCCTGAATTTAATTCAGGGCAATGGGTAAAAGAGTTAGTTTATAGCCTATAGCATTGACTTATTGAACATAGGCTATAAGCCATAAACTCTGTGTTTTCTGTGGTTAATTTTGACATTACCTGTGGTAAAACAAGGAGAAGAAACATGAGAACATATTATCTACTTTTATATGGAGTACACGGATTGATATTTTCATTTATTTGTTATCTGGCACAAATTTTATCTTTCATTATAAATTTCCAGACTGCAGAAGCAATACTTACAAAGTTGACTTATTTTTCTTTTTTCATTTCTATAGCATTAGTAATGATTGACTTGCTATCTTTATTTTTTTCCCCCTCAGCAAAAACTCTGAAGTTTAGTCCGGTGAAAAATCTCAATATTTCCGTAGGGATGACTGCTTATAATGACGAACTCTCTATAAAAAAAGCCGCTGAAGATTTCATAAACCAGGAAAATGTTTGTAAGGTAGTAGTGGTGGATAATAACTCAACGGATAAAACAGCAGAAGAAGCAAGAAAAGCCGGTGCCACAGTGATTAAAGAAGAAATTCAAGGTTATGGAGCCTGCTGTATAAAAGCCTTAAGAGAAGCAATGAAATACGGAGATATAATATGTCTTGTAGAAGGAGATTGTACTTTTTCAGGCAGCGATTTAAAGAAATTTACTGCATATCTTGAAAATGCAGATATGGTAGTTGGAACAAGGACCACAAAAGAATTAAATACCCCTGATTCACAAATGAATTTCTTATTGCAATGGGGGAATGTTCTAATGGCTAAATTGGTCCAACTTAAATTCTGGTCAGTAAGATTAACAGATATGGGATGCACTTATAGAATAATAAGAAGAGATGCTCTTGAAAAAATAATAGATAAATTAGAAGTAAAAGGAAATCACTTTTTATGTGAAATGATACTTGTGGCTTTAAAAAATAATCTTATGGTAATAGAAATTCCTATAACATTAAAAAAAAGAGTGGGGCAAAGTAAAGGGGTAGGTAATAATTTTATTAAAGCTGCAATTACAGCTATAGATATGTGGAAACTTATTATTTCAAGATAAAAATTCTTTCTCTTAAAGTTAAGTTTTGATAAAAATGACGAAACTACAGCTTAACTGCACAGGTCGCAATTTTTTGTAATTTCCCATCTCCCAAAAAGGAAATTTTTATCACCGTGGTTAATCAATCATATTTTTATTCACGATTTTCATTTCAGAAAGAAAGGGAAAATGTTTGGAAGGTTCTAACCAGATACCTTCAAAAGGATATTCCTGTTAGCTCTAAGATATTAGAGTTGGGATGTGGGTATTGTGATTTTATTAACAATATTATTGCCCTGGAAAAGCATGCCATTGATCTATTTGAAGGAATAAAGGATTATGCCCATCCTGATGTCTATCTCCATTTCCAATCTGCCACAGAGATGAGTAATTTCTCTGATGAATCATTTGATGTTGTCTTTGCAAGTAATTTTTTTGAACATCTTGGGTTAGATGAATTTGAGAAAACAATCAAGCATGTGGTAAGAATATTGAAAAAAGGGGGAAAGTTGATCATTATTCAACCAAATTTTAAATATGCCTATAAGGAATATTTTGATGACTTTACTCACCGTCTTATTTTTACCGAGGTCAGTCTTTCCGATTTTTTAAAAAGTCAAGGATTGAAGATAAAAAGGGTTATTCCAAAATTTATCCCTTTCTCGATGAAATCAAAACTCCCCAAATGGACATTTTTGATAAAGATTTATTTATATCTGCCGATTAAACCTTTTGCCCGACAAATGCTTATCATAGCAGAAAAGAGTTAAAAAAAGGGAACGGGACATGTTTACAGGTGGCCACAAAGGAGAAATGAATAGCACACGGATGACGCAGATTTAACGGATGGACGCGGATTTTATCCATTTATTTCGTGTTTGTGTATTTCCATATTTCCGTGATTAAAAAAATATTTTCTTTGTGCCTTTGTGTGAGATGTTTTCAGGAGAAGAAATGAGAATTAATAGAAAAATATGGTTAATAGTGATAAGTTTATTTTTAGCCTTAATAATAAGGTTCTCCATAGCACCATTTTCTGGATGCTATGATTTAACACAATTTAAAAATTGGTCTAAGCAAATAACTATTCAGGGAATTCATAATGCCTATCCATCTATATCTAAAGATGAACAATATAAATATCCCTATCCAGTCCTCTATCCGCCTGTTTCTCTATATTTTTTTAAAATATCAGGACTTATATATAAATTTTTCTCTCCTACTTTTGTCATAGAAAACCATTTATTTACTTTCTTAATGAAGTTACCGTTAATCCTCTTAGATATCATTACTTCGATTATCATCTTTTTATTTGTGAGGGGAAAAGTAGGTTTTAAAACTGCCTACTGGGTAATGATATCTTATGCTTTTAATCCGGCAATTATTTTTGCTTCTTCTTACTGGGGGCAACCTGATGCCATACATTCCTTATGTATTCTTCTTTCTCTTATCTCCATAACTAAAAATAAGTCTAAACTAAGTTGGATGTTTATTACTATCGGCATTTTTACTAAACCACAAGTATGGATTTTTGTTCCAGTGATTTTATTACTTACCTTCATACGCTTTGGTATAAAAAGAGTTATTGAAGGAATATTTATAGGAGTAATTACTGCTTTGGTGATAAATTTTCCCTTTATTTGGACGAATAAACTGCATAAAGTAGTATATATATTTATTCAAATAGCACATTGTATGCCTTTTATCTCTTGTGGCGCTCATAATCTTTGGTGGTTGTTGACATTTGGGCGGGCTTATCCGGTAAGTGAAAATGAATTATTTTTAGGACTTATATCATATAAGATAGCAGGATCCCTTTTAATGATTATCTTTTTTTCATATACTCTATTAAGACTATGTAAAAATTATAGTTATACATCAATTTTTTTATTCTCATCTTTTGTAGCATATATATTTTTTATGTTTCTTACCAGGATACATTCAAACCATATGTATATGGTATTACCATTACTTTCGATGGTCTGGTTTTTAGATAAACGATTAAAATGGATATACTTCACCCTGTCAGTTACTATTTTTGCCAATATGTCGTTGCATGATGGAGTTATTGTCAACTGGCTTAATACTATTTCGCTGGGGTTTATAGTCAATCCATCTAAAATAATCAATTCATTAATCAATACCTGTGTTCTTGGATATTGGATATATATTTTATTTACAACTAAGTGGAAAAAGGATGAAGAACATATTATAAATATAAAGGCATATATTTTACCATTAGGTAGTTTGGGAGTGATTCTTTGTAGTGGGGTAATAGCAGTTTTAACCATCTGGAAAGATTTTTTTATATCCTTTGGACATAATCTCGTAGAAGAAGCTTATTACACCGGTTGGAAAAAAACATTACCTTGTGAACATTATCTTAGAATTTTTGATTCAATGTATAATCAGCTAATATATGGTCTAATAGGGCTTTCATTATTTCTTACAATTGGGTTATTAGGCTATTATCTTTATATCAAAAAAAGGAAAGTATCAATATGAATTCAATCACCCAGATAAAAAAGCCTCATCTAATATTTAGTATTTTATCCATAATTGGTTTAATAATATATTCTTATTTAATTCTACCATTTACCAATAGACCTTTTATAACCGATGAATTAGAACACCTTCTACTATGTAAAGGTATTATTTTTAATGGCGTGCCTTATTATCACTGCGGGATAAATTTTGGCCCTTATCCTGATACGCATCCTTTGCTAAATACATATGCAACAGTATTATTTTTTAAGCTATTCTATGGAGCAGATTTTAGTGTGCGGTTTATTAATATTTTTTCCTTTTTATGTAATTTACCCTTAATTTATTTAATCGCAAAGGAAATCTTTAAAGACAATGATAAGGCTTTTTTGATAGGTGGAGGAGCCATATTTCTATTTTTGATAAATCCCGTAGTAATTCAAGCTAGTTTACTAATGTGTATGCCGTCGTTTATACCACTTTCAACTTTATTTCTTTTACTTTTTATTAAGTTTGGAATTAAAAAATATAGTTACAAAAATAATATTCTACTGGGTATTTTATTTGCAGTATTATTATGGGCAAGATTTCACACACTTTTATTATTACCAACTATTTTCCTTTATCATATAATTAATAGAGATTTTAAAAAGGCTATAGTTCAACCATTAATTATCTTTAGTGTAGGATGCTGTCTATTTTTGATTACCTGGGGATTACATTGTAAGTTATTCTCTTATCCATTTTGGACACCATTTGAACATAACTTTGGAGTTTGTCTAAATAAAGTCTCTTTACCATCTAATTGGTTAAGAGACTTATTGGCATCACTTGGAGTAACAAGAAATCTAATCTTCTGGACATCGCCATTTTTTATACTCTTAATAATTTTTAGTATTGTAGAGGCGATAAAAAGATATTTTAAAAATAAAGAATTAATGTTGATTGACTTATTAATTCTATATGGAAGCATTATTTTTATTATCTTTATTTTAACCAGCATACAAAGTGCAGGATTTGTACTTTATCATCAACCGATGTTACCTACTTTCTCCATTGTAATCTCATCCTTTATCTTCCAACATCTTAAATTTACTAAAAAAGAGGTGATGTTATCTATTGGTTTAATCCTTATGTGTATCATATATTGCATATTTGTGGTTGGTGATCCTCTTTTGTTACCTTTTGTTCCAAAATCAAATTTAATAGATAATCCCATTAAATTAAAAATGTTAGTGGCAAAAGAGTTTTTTATAATCCTTTTTTATTTAATACTCTTTGTTATTGCAGTATGTATAATAAAGATTATTAAGAGAGATTATAATTTATTAAAGGCTATTACATTAGGAACTATTTTATTATTAATCTCTGCAAATATAAGTCTTGATTTGATACAGAAAAAGGCAATTTATTCTACTGGATACTGTTATGGTGAAAGAGGGTTTAAAGAGGTAACTTCATATCTTAAAAAATCTACTAAGCCAAATGAATTAGTCCTTACTCAATATGACATTGCCTATGCAAGTAATATATATTTATTTATTGAAATTGGGAAGCTACCTTTTTGGACAGGGGGAAATAATAAGAGTTTTGAGGAAACAATAAGTAACTCTCAAATCAAATGGATAATAGTTAGAAAAAGTTTCTACGACCAGATAACTTATGACCCATTACCTATATTAAAAACAAAATTTAAATTAGTAAAGAGTTTTGGGAATTTTGATATTTATAGAAAAATATAACTCATATTCCATAGGAAATCCAATGTTCAAAAAAATATTGTTGTCTGTTTTTATCTTAGTTTTATACCTTCCACCGATAATTTTATATCAAATTTATGTAACCGTTCACCGCAGAGACACAGAGACGCAGAGAAAAAATTAAAAACTATTTACCATACGCAGAATTCCATTCCTGATTTTCATCAGAGCAAGCTTTTGAGGCCCGACATCTCATGATTGATTAATAAGTTGGTTTTGATGTCCTATGTATGACAATGATTACCTCAATAATCTTTTCTGTTATCTGATTTATTTCTCTGTTCCTCTGCGTCTCTGCGGTAAAGGATTACCTGAATGGTTACTCTATTTGATGCGCCTGTAGCTCAGTATGGACAGAGCAGCGGTTTCCTAAACCGCGTGTCGGAGGTTCGAGTCCTCTCAGGCGCACTTAAATATTGTAAGCGTTCAGGTGGTAATTTACCGCAGAGAGGTATTTTTCTCTGCGTCTCTGTGGTGAACAGTTACCGAATTTTCAGTGTTTCATCTGTGTGCATCCGTGGCTGAATAGTTACAAAGGAAGATTTTGATGAAAGAAATTAATTTGCCTTTGAATAAAGAGATAGTTAACTCGCTAAAAGTAGGTGATGAGATATTACTTAATGGCTGGTTCTACACCGCCAGGGATAAGGCACATCAAAGATTGGTTAAGAGCCTGGAGAAAAAAGAAAAATTGCCAATTGATTTAAAAGATATAACTATTTATTACACAGGTCCTACAGCCGCAAAATCAGGAGAAATTATAGGTTCAGCCGGTCCGACGACCAGCTCTCGTATGGATGTATTCACACCAATACTTTTGAAAAATGGCGTGATTGGAACAATTGGCAAAGGGAAAAGGTCAAAAGAGGTTATTTCAGCAATGAAAGAATATGGTTGTATTTACTTTATTACGATTGGAGGAGCTGGAGCATGGCTATCACAAAAAATTACACAAGCAAAAGTAATTGCTTACCCTGATTTGGGAACAGAGGCAATATTTCAATTTAAGGTAAAGGATTTTCCGGTTATTGTTGCTATTGATTCACGAGGTAATTATATTTATCAGAACGGTTCACTGACTGAAAATTCAGCATATCTATCTCCACTACAAAAAGATAAATCAGAGATTGGAGACATAAGCCGGATAATAACAGTTTTTTTTAACCAAAAGAAAGAACTTGCTTTGGCAAATAAACAACTTCAAGAAGCAAATCAGGCAAAGTCGCAATTCCTCGCCAATATGAGCCATGAACTCAGGACTCCTCTCAATTCCATTATCGGCTTCAGCGAGGTTTTATTAGAGGAGACCTTTGGTAGCCTCCAGGAAAAACAAAAAAAATATCTCTCTAATATCCTTACCAGTGGCAAACACCTGCTCATACTTATCAATGATATTTTAGACCTTTCCAGGGTAGAGGCAGGTAAGATAGAACTTAAGATTGAGGAGATTCTACCCAAAGAGATATTCAATGAGTGCCAGACATTAATTAAGAATATGGCATCAAAGAAGGGTATCTCGCTTGACTTTAAGGTTGAAGGCATCTCAACCATAAAAGCAGACCCGGCCAGGTTTAAGCAGATAATGTATAATCTTCTCTCCAATGCGATTAAGTTCACACCGGAAAGAGGAAGGGTAGATGTCCTCGCAAAACCAGTAGATGAAATGGTGCAAATTTCTGTTCAGGATACAGGAATTGGAATTGCCAGGGAAGATCAAGAAAAGATCTTTGAGGAATTTAAGCAAATAGATAGCAGTTATGCCAAGCAATATGCAGGGACAGGACTTGGTCTGCCCTTAACCAGAAAATTGGTAGAACTGCATGGAGGGAAAATCTGGTTAGAAAGCGAGCATGGCAAGGGAAGCACCTTTACTTTCACCCTACCCGAGAGGGTAGAGAGCAAACAGCAGGAAGCAGAATACAAAGTGCAGAAATTAGAAGACAAACCTACTATATTAGTCGTGGAAGATGAATCACAATCCAGGGAACTCTTGTCCATCTATCTTGAAAAGGCAGGGTATCAGGTAGTTTATGCCGTAGATGGCGAAGAAGCTATCCGGAAGGCTAAAGAGATTAAGCCCTCGGCTATTACCTTAGATGTTATCCTTCCCGGGAAAAGTGGTTTTGAAGTGGTGAAAGAATTAAAAAGCCTTCCTGAAACTAAAGAAATTCCTATAATCATTATCTCTATGATAGATAATAAAGAATTAGGATTTAGCCTTGGAGTATCTGATTATTTATTAAAACCTGTAGATAAGAACGAATTACTCTTAAAATTGGAAAAACATAGCGTTATGAAAAAATGAAAGAGAAATATATTGCTTTCTCGCTATAAAAATTTCTTGCAATAATTTTCTGCGTATGCTATACTGTGAATAGTTACAAAATGAAGCCTCTCGGATGGGAGTTAGAAATTAGGAAAATGGAAATTAAGAAAATAACACATAGCCCCAATTTTCTAAATAGGGCTTCACGAAATTAAAAGCAAATAACTGGTAACTAATTACCAGTTACCATTTACCAAAAATATGGAGGTAAAAAATGGCAAAAGAAAAGATACTGGTTGTTGATGATGAACCATTGAATAGAGAATTGGCTAAAGACCTGCTTGAGGTGGCAGGTTATGTCGTTTTTGAGGCCGGTGATGCTTATGAGGCAATAGAGCTGGCAAACAAGGAGAGGTTTAACCTTGTCTTGATGGATGTTCAACTTCCGGGCATGGATGGACTTTCTGCCATAAACATAATCAAAGGAAATTCTATGAACAAAGATATGCCGATTGTAGCCTTGACTGCTTATGCCATGAAAGGAGATAAAGAAAGGATAGAATCAGCAGGTTGTGATGGGTATCTTACCAAACCTATTAATACTAAAGAATTTGCTCAAAGTGTTGCCGGGTTTTTGAGGGGTTAAAGCCTTTTAGATAAAAGGTTATGGTTAAGAAACCGATATGGAAACTTGCGGGGCGAGGTTAAAATTATGGAAACGAGAAAATCAAAGGTTTTAGTAGTTGATGATGAAGAATTTAATCGGGATTTGCTTGAGGCTATTCTGGTCACGCAATATGAGGTCATTATGGCTTGTGATGGATATGAGGCACTGATAAAGGTTAATCAAGAGCCAATAGATATAATTTTATTAGATGTTATGATGCCAGGATTAGATGGATATGAGGTCTGCAGGCAATTGAAGGAAAAAAAGGAGACAAGTTTCATTCCGATAGTAATGGTTACTGCATTAAGGGAGAAGGAAGACAGGATAAAGGGACTTGAGGCAGGAGCAGACGATTTTTTGACCAAACCCATAGACCGGGCTGAGGTTTTAGCCAGGGTAAAATCACTGCTTCGCATTAAGCATCTAAATGATGACTTAACCGAGATTAACGCCACTTTAGAACAGAGGGTGAAAAAACAAGCAGAGGAATTGTGGCGGACTACCGCTGAAAAAGAACGACTCCAGAAAGAATTAGAGATTGCACGAAATATCCAGATGAGTTTCTTGCCGCAGATTATTCCTCAGATAGAAGGATTTGAGTTAGCTGCTATTAACATCCCGGCAAAGGAAGTTGGAGGCGACTTCTATGATTTTATCCCGATTACCGAGGATAGCTGGGGATTAACCATAGGTGATGTCTCAGGAAAAGGTATTCCTGCGGCTTTGTTTATGGCATTATCAAAAACCGTTGTCAGAACTAATACCATAGCCAATCCTCAACTACTTGATGCCATAAGTAAGGTAAATGAATTTATAGCTGAAGAGGCTACGGCAAATACTATGTTTGTTACTTTGTTTTATGCTATCCTGGATACAAAGAAAAAGAATTTGCTTTACATTAATGCCGGACATAACCCACCCTTGCTTATCAGACAGGATGAGGTCGCAATCTTAGAAGGGAAAGGGATGGCACTTGGGGTCATTCCTGCGGTTGAACTGGAAGAGAAGGAAATTTCGCTTAAAAAAGGTGATCTGGTAGCCTTTTACACCGACGGCGCCACTGAGGCAATCAATGAACAAGAAGAACAATTTGGTGAGGAAAATTTGATACAGGTGCTTCGTGAGAATCAACAAATGTCAGCACAAGAAATTATTAACCGAGTTCAACAGGCAGTAACTATCTTTTCTGGCACTCAATCTCAGTTCGATGATATTACTTTGATGATTTTAAAGGTTGAGTAAGGGTTCAGGTAGGATAAAAAATAAGGAGAAAGGGAGAAGATGGAGAAGTGGAGAAAAGAAGAGTTAACTGATACTCGATATTCAAGTTTTTTTAAGATTAAGTGGTTTATCCTTTTTTAACCGCAAAGAACGCAAAGAAATTAACCGCAAAGAACGCAAAGATTATAGTGCTCTGTTAAGATTGAAGTTGCATGTTA
>JBFLXS010000120.1 GCA_040755795.1 bacterium
ACACCCATTTCTCCATCAGCCATCTTGTCCCCCTCCTTTTTCAGTATAGATTGAGTAAAAACCCTTCTCTATATAAATCGGCAAAGGGGAACATTATCTTAAGCTATTTTTCGGATAGGCTCTAAATGGTTCGACCCACACCTCATCTCCTTCTCTAATTTCATTTTGCTCTGGTAAAATCATCATCAAGCAATTAGCCACTAACATGGAAGAAAGTATCCCAGAACCTTGAGGACCGGTTGTGGTTACTTCCCAGCCATCTTTTCCTTGCGAAAGTATCCCCCTTAGAAATTCTGTTCGATTATCCTTTTTAGTCATTTGAAATTTAGCCTTAGCTTTAAACTGGATAATTTTATCATAATCTTTATAACCAGCCATTTTCAAAAGGGCACATCGGACAAATTTAATAAAACTCACCATTACCGAAACAGGATTACCCGGCAAACCCAAAAAGTAACAATTACCAATTTTGCCAAATGAAACAGGTTTTCCTGGTTTTACATTCACCTGATAGAATTCCAGATTACCCAATTCATTTACTACTTCTTTTACTAAATCATACTGGCCTACCGAAACACCACCAGAGGTAATGATAGCATCTGCTTTATTAGTTGCCTGGGCGAATTTCTTCTTTAAAACATCTTTATCATCTTTGATAATGCTTAGATCAATTATTTCTACCCCCAATTGTGTTAGTAATCCAATTAAAGTGTATCGATTGCTATCGTATCTTTTGCCTGATGGTCGTTTTTCTCCAGGCAGAAGGAGTTCATCTCCGGTAGAAGCAATGGCAACCTTTAATTTTCTAAAGGCATTTATAGTTGTATATCCCATTGCGGCTAACATCCCCATTTCTTGTGGTCTAATCCAGGTACCTTTGTCTAATATCAGGTTACCCTGTTTAATATCTTCACCTTGAAATCGGATATTAGCCCATTTTTTAGCGGCTTTTGGGGGAATAGTTACCCACTCACCTTCCTGACCTGTCACTTCTTGAATAACGACTGTATCGGCTCCTTCAGGGAGGGTGGCACCTGTCATAATCCTAACTGCTTGTCCCTCTTCAATCTTTTTATCAAAATATCCTCCTGCGGATAACTCACCAATTACCTTTAATCTTGAAGGGTTTATTTCACTAATATCCTCATATTGAATGGCATAACCATCCATCGCTGAATCATTATAAGATGGAATATCAAAAGGAGCGATTATATCTACGGCAAGAATTCGATTTAATGCTGAGACAATCTTAATTTCCTCAGTTTCTTTAACTGTCACAACAGTTTCCAGTATTTTTGTTTTTGCCTCTTCAAATGAAATCAATTTTAAATACCCTCTGGCAGGCAATTATATCAAAAACTTGAATCTATGTCAATTAAATTTCTTGTAACTGCTGTGATTCAGACACTGGACATCAACCATCAACCATCAACTATCAACCATCAACTATCAACCATACTAATGTGAAGTTTTGGTTAATATTTACTATACTTATCGGCATTTCTAAGTAAAATTTTGAATAATAACTGCTATATAGTCTACTGTCTGAATCACAGATTGCGATTAATCAACTTGACAAATTTAATAAATTCTGTATAATTATCAGTAAGCAAAATTTGTAACCGTTCAGCCACAGAGGCACAGAGTTCACAGAGAATTAGAGAAATTAGCTACATAAGGACACGAATTAACCTGTGACATTCGATAAATGAAGTGCGAACCTTTAGGTTCGCTTTCCTGCTTGCCAGAAGCGAGGCTAAAACCTCGCACTACAAATCTTTTTATTATTCGTGTTCATTCGTAGTTATATATTCCCTCTGTGTTCTCTGTGACTCTGTGGCTATATCTCTGAACGGTTACAGAAAATAAAGTTAAAATTGGAAATTCGAAATTAGAAATTAAGGAAGGAAGTAAAAGCCCAATTTCTAATTTCCAATTTCAACTTTCTGTGAACGCTTACAAATGACATTCGAAAGAAATCATAGGAAACGATAGAAGGAACCGTCCCGAATTTTCAGTGTTTCATCTGTGTCCATCTGTGGCTGAATAGTTTTCTTCTCTGCGTCTCTGTGTCTCTGCGGTGAACGGTTACTTTATAAGGAGGTCAAAGAGAAAATATGGATATTTTTGATGCGTTGATTTTAGGTATAGTTCAAGGAGTAACAGAATTTATTCCGGTGAGCTCCTCGGCTCATCTCGTCATTGTGCCAGAATTACTACAGATTGCAAAACCATCACTTAGTTTTGATACTATGTTACATTTTGGCACATTCCTATCACTGATGTTAATCTACTGGAAGGATATTTTGAAACTTATCCGTGCCTGCGGTGAAATATCAAATGATATTTTTTTTAAAAGGGAATTTAAAAGCGTCCAGAATGACGATTATAAAAGATTAGTTTTTTTAATCATCCTGACTACAATTCCAGCATGCCTGGTGGGGATACTTCTTGAAGATTATGTTGAAGCATTATTCAAAAGCCCTTTAGCGGTAGGATTTTTCCTGTTAGGGACAGGGTTTATATTAGCCATAGGTCAGCGTAATCTAAATGGTAAAAAGGATATTTTAAATATGACCGTCCAGGACGCCTTATTTATTGGTGTCGCCCAGGCATTAGCACTTGCCCCAGGTATTTCCCGTTCCGGGATAACGATTACAGCTGGGTTATATCGTGGGTTAAATAAAGATTTAGCCCCTAATTATGCCTTCTTAATTGCCTTACCGGTCATTTTAGGTGCAACTATTTTACAACTGAAAGATGTAGAAATAGAGAGTTTATATCTCTTTATCATAGGTGTTTTATCTGCCTTTATAAGCGGCTATCTGGCAATTAAGGTGCTTTTGAAGATAGTCAAACAAGGAAAATTAATTATCTTCGCAGGGTATTGTTGGATAATAGGATTGATAATGATTCTTTGGGAAATCTATAAGTGAGAAAAATGGGAAGGTGGGAAAAGGAGCAAGTGGAACAGTCAGCAATTCTCATTATGACAGAAATTGTGTAAAAAAGGGGAAAGGGAGAAAATGGAGAAATGGAGAAAGTGATTAAAATTAGTCACGAATAATCCTAATAATCCTCTGTTTCGTGCTTATTCGTGTCCTATTAGTGGTTATATTTTCTCCTCTTTCTCCCTATTCTCCAATTCTCCTTGTTTACACATTTTCATAATTAGAATTGCTGTGGAACAGTCAAAAGTATTGACAATATGAGAAGTATTGTGGTATAATAATAAGTAATCACCAAAAACAAGGAGAGACAAATTGATTCACTACACCAGTAGTATTAATTACATCGAAATATTATATAAAAGGAAATGGATGATAATTCTTATCTTCCTATTCACCATCATTATGGTCATTATTGGAAATAATCTTCAAAGACCAACCTATCTGTCAATCGTAAAGGTTTTAATAGAAGGACCTAAAGGTGTGGAAGTTCCATTTTCCGAAGAGTTGAGTGAAGTATCACTTGCACGAGGAAGTGATGTCCTGAAGACACAAAGTGAAATAATAAAAAGTAATCCGATAATTGAGGAAACAGTTAGAAGATTAAATTTGGATAAAAGAAGAATAACCCCCACCTTTACTGAAAAATGTATCAATTCTATCAAATCTTCTATCAAAAAGATAATTCCAGCGCATCTTTTACCTGAAAAAGATAGCGGAGAAGGACTTTCGCATTTTCGAATGGTTATAAATAAGGTAAAAGAGAGTGTTCAAATTGTTCCTATTAAAACGACAGATATTATCATGGTCGGAGTTACAGACCATAATGCTAAGATGTCCGCAAAAATTGCCAATACCATAGTTCAGGTTTATATCGACCAATCACTTGATATTAAAAGTAGTGAAGCCAGAAACGCGTATTATTTCATTACAGAACAATTAAAAACTATGGAATCTAAATTAAAAAAGTATGAAGATAACCTTAAGCAATTTAAAGAGCAGGAAGGAATTATGTCTCTACCTACTGAGGTGCAAAGTAAAGTAGCAAGCATCGCAAATTTTGAGGCAGAGTATTATAAATTACAGGCAAATAAAAAGGAATTAAATGAAAATTACAGGAATTTAAAAGAGAAATTTAAACTTCAGGATGAAAAAATAATCTCCTCGACAACTATTAGTGAAAATCCTATCGTTAAAGACCTCAAGGCAGAATTGACATCTTTAGAGATTAAGTTACCAACTTTATTAAAAAAATATGGTAAAACCCATCCAAAGGTTAAAGAAGTAGAATCTGAGATTAAGGAGGTTACCGCAAGAATAAAGAGTGAAGTAGAAAAGGTTATTAGTCAGGAGGTTTCAACATTAAATCCTATTCATGAAAATATAAAAGAAAAAATAATAATGTTTGAAACTGAGATAACTGCTTTAGAGTCAAAAGGAAACGCATTAATTACAACCATCAATGAATATAAATCAAAACTTGAGGGTTTAGCAGAAAAGGAGATGGTCTTAGCCATGCTTACCCGTGAAGTGGAATCCACTGAAAAGATGTATAATATCCTTTTAGAAAAGCAACAAGAATCTATGATTTCTGAGGCAATAAAGATTGGAAATATCAGGATTGTGGAACCTGCATTGGTCCCATTACTACCAATAAAGCCAACCAAAACACGAAATTTACTTATCGGTGCTCTATGCTCAATTATGGTAGGAATTACATTAGCCTTTATACTTGAATACATTAACCATTCTTTTAAAACGCCTGAAGATGCAGAAGGCTATTTAAAACTACCTGTATTAGGACTAATCCCGATGAAAAAGTAAGGAGCTAAAACGAATGAAAAAACACAGAAAAAGTTTTGAAGATTACAAGACAAATATACTTTTTGATTTTGATTTAAGGTCTTCATTTGGAGCGGCTTTTTACAATCTGCTCGGTAAAATATATCTATTGGTAAAAGAAGGCTCATTAAAGACAATATTAATCACCAGTACCTTTGGCGGAGAAGGAAAAACTGTGGTTGCGGCAAATCTGGCTTTAGGTTTTGCCAAAGTGAATGAAATGAAAACAATACTTATAGATAGTGATTTGTATCATCCAACTATACATCATCTATTTAATTTAAACAAAGACCCGGGATTATCTGATGTATTAATCAATAGTTGCCAACTTAATGATGTGGTAACTAAATTAAATATTAAAAATTTATGTGTAATTCCAAGTGGTAAATCATCATCAAGCACATCAATGTTATTAGGCTCAAATAAGATGAATGAAATTATTCAAGTCTTAAAAGGAGCATCCGATATTATTTTATTGGATTCTGCACCTGTCTTATCAAGTAGTGACCCATTAGTTTTATGTCCTTATGTGGATGGTGTAATTCTTGTTGTTGAGGCAGATAAGACTCAACGAGAAATGATACAGCGAGCTCAATTATCAATAGAATCTACTCAAACTAAAATATTAGGTGTGGTATTAAATAAAAAGGAACATATTCTGCCTCAATATGTTTATGAGAAACTTTATCATTATAAGGGGTATTATTATTAATTCGTAAGCGTTACCTAAAAAGTAACTATTCACCGCAGAGACGCACAGACACAGAGAAAAAATTAAAATCTATTGGCTATACGCTTAATTCCATCTCTTAGAACAGAAACATTAAAGTTGATCAATAAACCTATCCTTTTATTCATCATTTTTAGATAGGTTAAAAGTTAAGCTTCGTGAATCGGAAGTAGTTGCTCGACTGCTTTTAATTCTACGATAACTTTTTCTTCAACTAAAAGATCTATCCGGTATCCACAATCTAATTTAAATCCTTTTTTCTCTGTTCCTCTGCGTCTCTGCGGTGAATAGTTACCAAATACTTAAAAGCATTTTAGTACCGTTTTAATGAAATCAGGGATTTACCTATTAAACCTCTTGCTTTAAGTGACATAGGAATATCAGGAATGAAAGGTTTTATCAATCCTTTTACACCCATAATCTCCAGGACACACCAGGGAATATCAAATAATTTAGCCTTTTCTTTATAATCCACGGTTAAATCTATATCGTTATCAGGTGAAATAAAGGTTGTCAGGATATCATTTAATCCATGTCCTGGAGATGAATCATCAATGCAACCATGGTCAGAGGTCAATATTATATAATAGCCCATTTTTAATGCAAAAGGAATAATAATCTTTGATATTTCTTCCATAACCTCCACCGCTTTAACACAGGCGGTGAAATGATTTACTATTAAATGCCCTAACATATCACAGTTTGAAAAATTTACAATTACAAGCTCGAAGTCTTCTCTATATAATTCATTTAAAAGAGTTCCCATAATAGAATACGCCTTCATTTGAGGTGTCTTAAAATAATCGTCATCATTTTTAATATCTAATTCAACTCCGTATGAGGGAATTATTATTCTTGTTTCATGTTCTGGAATTTCAATTTTTTCTCTTTTCCCTCGAATAAAAAAACCAACATGTAAAGCCTTAGTGCTTTCAGCTAACAAGAGATAATTAAATTTAAAATTGAGTTCCTCACTCGCCTTTGCCAGAATAGATAAGTAATTATGTTCAAAAGGTTTTGATGGGAACAAAATTTTTACCCCATACTTATTTTCAAAATCAGGGTGATATTCGGTCAAAGTATAAACCTGTAGTTTTAAATCATCTTTTGTCCAATCAACCTTCCATTGCCTTCCTTTAATCGAAGACTCCCTAACCAAAAATTCCTTCGCCCCAAGGAGTGAAGCTATTTTTGCCCGCTGTCTATCTGCTCTAAAATTAAGGTCTAAAAAATAATCATTTGTTTCTATTTTTCTAATACTTCCATTCTTATCTCTAATAATTATAGGAGGGATATTCGAATCCATATAGCCATTTTTATGTAAATTTTCTATCTCTTTAAGTGCTTCTGAAACATCTTTAACAATAGTCCCTCTCCCTTTTACCATCAATTCATAGTCAGCCTTGCCTTTTATTTCATCATAATCTCTATCCATGCCGATTCCCCGACCTATTATCCAGGTAATAGATTCTGTCGCATTATACTGCGACAATAGTGTTATCAATTTATTCATAAAATTATATTTCCCATTTTCATTTTTAATAGAAGAATATGGTGGTGAATCTCGTCCATCCAGGATTACTTGCATTCTGAGTTTATCAGGGCTAATACCATAATTTTCAAAGAACATTTTAAAGAAGGCTTCTAAGTGATTCCAACAACTATGAACTCGGCCGTCATCTCCTTTTTCTCCTGACAAAAGAAAGGTTAAATTAAGATTCCGTTCATAACCTTTGACCCCATTGAGGCATTCTTGAAGCACCGGATTTTCAAAAAAAGAGCCGTCTTCAATTCCTGCTGTTACTTCAAAAGGTGGCTGAAGCCCAACTATTAAATTACCCAATTGTTGATGACCTGTTTCCGAGCTACCCTGCACCTCAGGAGATAAATCTTCATAACCAATCTCTTTACCAGTTGTTTTTGTAACAATAGAAGGGAATTCATTTCGGAGAGAAAAAATGAATGGAGTATTAGCTGTCCAAATAACATAGTTCTCTTTTTTAGAAATTTCTCCTATTAAATCATCAATAAATTCAGTATAATTCTTTCTCTTATAATTAAACTCGTTTAAAACTTTTTTAAAATTCAGGGCACGGTGTTTATCCAGATGATAATCTAATTTCTTTAGAGAAGGATATTGTGGTGTAGTAATAAATGTCTTTGAAAATATTTGTAAGAATAGAGTTTCCTTATTCCGTTCAATATCTATCTCTTTACCAAATGCCTTGTTTAATCCTTCGATAAACTTTTGCTTTATAACATCAGGTAGTTCTTTCCAGACGGTTTTTAAAATATTCTCTTCCTTTACAGGGTCAAACCCATAACCGTCAAAGATTATCTTTAGGACTTTATGCTTGATTTTTTTTAAACTCATATCGTCGTCTCTCTTTCAAAAAGTATATAGGATAATGATATAAATGTCAATTGAAATTTTGTAGGCAAATGGAAAAATTGGTAACTTATTGGATAGAAATACATAACAAAATGTCAAATCAATATATAATTTGTTTTGTTAGTAATTTGCGGTCGAGAGGAATGGTAGCTAATACTTCCACAATTCGTGAGGATGATTTTCCATCACCATAAGGATTGGTACAATTATTTACTATTTTCTTGAATTCTTTATCAAATAAAGCCTTTTTAATTCCGTCTATAATTTTGTGTTTGTCATAATCAACAAATATAACATTTTCTGCATGCTCTCTACCTTTATTTCTTGTGCCGACATTGACTACCGGAAGTTTAAAGCAAGGGGCTTCGATTATTCCACTACTTGAGTTACCAATTAAAACTGAGGCTATTCTCAATAATCCTAAGTAAAGGGTGTGGTCTATATTTTTATAAATCTGGATATGAGGTAGTTTTCTATATTCTTCTATTTTTTTAATCATCTCGCAAGAGCCTGAATCAGAATTAGGATAGATAATAATTGTCTGATAGTTTAATTTTTTAACCGCAAGTAGTGTCTGGTTTATCTGATTTGCCGAGTCATCTTTTTCCACATTAACCGGATGCTGTAAAACGACTAAGATTGGTTTATTCATAGTAAGATTAAGAAATTTTGCCGTTTGGGATGGGGATGTTGCTTTTTTAGAAAGGATAACATCAATTGCCGGCGAACCAACTTGATAGATTCTAAAGGGTTCTTCTCCTGATTGAATTAGACGGGTTTTACTTTGTGAAGTTGCGGCAAAATGTAAATGAGCAAATTTAGTTATCGCAAACCGTATCGATTCGTCGATATGTCCGCTTGTTGTTTTGTCTCCACCATGGATATGGGCAACCGGGATATTTCTATTTGCCCCGGCTATCGCCCCGGCTAATGCGTCAAATCTATCTCCAAGAACTAACATAAAATCAGGATTAATTCGGTCAATTGCATAAGAAATGCCAATTACTGTCTGTCCGAATGCGACTGAAATATCCTCTTGCTCTGGAATAAATACCTTTTCTGAAATGGTAAATCCGTCTTTTTCTATTTCCTTTACAGTAAGCCCAAATTTTTCCAGAAGATGCATGCCGCAAGCCACAACACAAAGCTCTAATTCCGGATGTTGTTGAATAGCCTGCATCACCGGGGAAAGTAGACCATACTCTGCTCTTGAACCTGTAACAACACAAATCTTTCGCATATTATTTTATTAAGAATCGGTAACCGTTCAGGTAGTCCTTTACCGCAGAGACGCAGAGTAACAGAGAAAACATAGAAATAAATTAGATCACATAAAAGATTATTGATGCAGACATGGAAAGACATCGGACCTGCTTGCCCAATGTTCAGCAGTCAAGCCAGATTTGTTAATCAATTTTAATGTTGCTCTACTCAAGAGCTTGTCCTGATGAAAATCAGGGATGTTAAGCGTCTCGTAAATAGATTTTAATTTTTTTCTCTGCGTCTCTGTGTCTGTGCGGTGAACAGTTACTGATTTTTCTCTCAACTTTCAATTTTTATCCTTACCTGTTCCTTAATTTCTATCTTTTCTTTTTCCGGGTCAATCTCTAATCCAAAACCAGAGATATGAACCTTTTTATGAATTATATCCACTCTATCTGGAGTAATAAAAATTTGTGATTTAGCACGCCAGTTAAGGGTATCACTTCTAAATTCTGTTCCTTCCTCATTCGTTGCTTTAACCTGACCTTTGAGTTCAATATCTCTTGTTTGGGTATCAAGAATGCCATTTTGAGCCTCTACGGTTAAAACAGGTTTGTTATCGGAAAAAAAGATACATTTAATCTGTTCAAGTTTAGTATGTGTTGGCGACATTGCGGCTTTTTTAGCCAATAATTCCCATTGAGACTTACCAGATATTGTCTCGACAAGGTAAAATCCCTTTAAGCCTGATTCTGAGTCAGAAAATTCAGTCGCAGGAATCTTATCTTTTTCTTTTATTTTACCTGTATTTTTAATTAAAAGAAAACTAATAATTCCTATTAAAATTAAAACAAATATAAAAATTTTTAATCTCATTTAATTGATAGGAAATTGCTTTTTGGGTTTTGGGGATAGCTTATTTATTTTTGCACATCCTGAAGGTATTTTAGCAAAGATTTTGTCCTATGTCAACAAAAAATTCGACCTCTCTGGTTAGAATGAACGAGAGCGTTGCGTAGGACTTAAGGCTATATCTATGGTCCCAGGCATTGCTTTACTTCATTTTCTGCCATCTTTTGCTTATTAAATTTGCTCCAGAGGAGCAATCTGTTTGTAGAAAAAAATGCCCAC
>JBFLXS010000121.1 GCA_040755795.1 bacterium
ATTTAGTAAAAAAAGAAGGGATTGTGCTATGTGGTTATGCTAATCTGGAGAATGTCCAGCGTCCATTATTAGCCCAAAAACTAACTTATGGTATTTCCTTAGGCTATCGGCTTTCAGAGGTGATAATTGACGGCATAATTGATAGACCGACAAGAGACTATCTCCATCATTATCGCCAGATTAATCTTTTACTTGACCAGAGTGCATTAAAAGTAACCAGTTTTATTCAACAACAAGGTTACAATGCCTTACCCATTCCCGCATCTCAAATTACCGATTGGAAAGAGATAAGAGGAAGTATTTCTCATAAATTAATTGCGGCTAAGGCTGGCGTAGCCTGGATAGGTAGAAGTTCATTAGCAGTTAGTCCAGATTATGGAGCGAGAATAAGATATGTCAGTATTTTGACAGATTTACCACTTTCAACTGGAAAACCGTTAGATTTTGGTTGTGGGGATTGCCAAAAATGTCTTGCAATCTGTCCTTGTAGGGCAATTGGAGATACTGCAGATAAATTTGACCGCAATAAATGCCTTGAGCAACTAAAAATCTTTGCTAAATCAGAGAATTTAGGCACGCATTACATCTGTGGACTATGTGTTAAAGTTTGCCATCTCAGGAAATAAGGAGGAAATGGACACCGCAGAAACGCAGAGACGCGGAGAAAAATGTACACTTTCAAAATTTTAAAGGTAATAGTTGAACTATCGGTGTGAAACCAGATAGAAATTTTCTCTCGCCAGGACGCAAAGGTCGCAAAGTTTTTTTCTTAGAGTCCTTTGCGCCTTTGCGAAAAATCTGAAGATTCTACCTTTTCAAGAATCTATTTTAATCTCTCTCCTATTTCTTCTCAGCGTCTCTGTGTCTCTGTGGTTAAATACTACCCAATTGAGACTTATGGGTAAGTTTCAATAAATTTCTCTTGACAATCTGTTTATTTTATTATACAATATAATCTGGTAGCCGAGATGGCGGAATTGGCAGACGCACCGGACTTAAAATCCGGTGGAAATTTATTTCCGTGCCGGTTCAAGTCCGGCTCTCGGCACCAGGACTAGCGAATTAGAGAATTAGAGAATTAGAGAATTAGAGATTAAGAGATTGGAGATTAACCTTTAATTCACTAATCACTAATCTCTAATTCACTTACATACATCGCGGGGTGGAGCAGTGGTAGCTCGTTGGGCTCATAACCCAAAGGTCGGCAGTTCGAATCTGCCCCCCGCAACCAGAAAAGAAGTAGAAAGTAAAGAGTAGAAAGTAGAGAGAGAAATCTAACAAAGAGTGAGACAAAAAATCTCTCTACTTTCTACTCGCTACTCTCTACTTTTTAATTGGCGGTGTAGCTCAGCTGGTCAGAGCAACGGAATCATAATCCGTGTGTCCGGGGTTCGAATCCCTGCGCCGCTACCAGTAAAAGAGGAGAATTATTATGCCAGAGAAAAAAATAAAAGTACCAAAGGTTATGCCCGTACCAGAGAGAAAGATAAGAGTACCAAAGGTTATGCCCGTACCAGAGAGAAAAATAAGAGTACCAAAAGTTACACCCGTCTTAGCGAAAAAGACAAAGGTGATTATGCCGCAAATTATGATTGATGTAAAACAAGCAACTCAAAATGCCGTTGAATATTTAAAAAGTATGTTTGTTGGTGTTACAAATATCGCTCTTGAAGAAATGGAATTGACAGAGGACGAACAATTCTGGCTTATTACTTTAAGTTACAGCAACCCAGAAGAAATAGTAGGTATGTTTAAAACCATTAAGATATTCAAGGTTAGACGGGATACTGGAGAAGTGGTAGCAATGAAGATAAGGAAAATCTGATGAATAATGATTACATTAAATCACTATTTCAGAAATATAAAAAGCGAGGAATTATAGTTGATGCAAATTTACTTCTGGTATATTTTTTAGGCTCTTTTAATCCGCAACTCATCTCTCAATATAAAAGAACAAAAGATAACTATACTTTTGAGGACTTTAAGGATTTGTGTCGGATTATTAAATATTTTGACCGCGTTCTCACAACACCTAATATACTTACAGAAGTTAGCAACTTATCTTCGGCATTGAGGACAGAATACCTTATAGAATACTTTAAAAAATTTAAAGATATGGTTACGACATTAGATGAAGAAATTATTATGAGCAAGAGGGCTACTGAAAACAAATACTTTGAAAAATATGGTTTAACAGATGCAGTAATCATAGAATTATGTCAAAAAAAATACCTGGTGATAACAGATGATTTTCCTCTATCAAATTCATTGTCTCACATAAATATTGATGTCATAAATTTTAATCATATTCGACAATACAGATGGTCAATAGGTCAAAGGTAGAAATTAAAACCTATCCAGGTTGCTAAATTATGTTAGAGAAGGTAGAAGAAACTATTGCTCAATATCAAATGCTTAAAGAAGGTGAGAAAGTAGTAATTGGAATTTCTGGAGGTCCTGATTCAGTTGCCCTTGTCCATATCCTGTCAAGATTACAAAAAAAATATAACTTAACGCTTTATCTGGCTCACTTAAATCATTTATTAAGAAAAGAGGCAAAACAAGAGGCTTTATTCGTAAAAAAAATAGCAAAATCACTAAAATTACCTATTGTTACCGCAGAAATAGACATTTTGCAGGATACTTCAAAAAATTTCTCCATCCAGCAAAAAGCCCGTAAAGTTAGATATGAATTCTTAATTCAAACCGCAAAAACACTAAATGCGAATAAAATTGTCTTAGCCCATCATCATGATGATAATTTTGAAACTAAACTTATGTGGTTAATCCGTGGATGCGGACCAACAGGAATAAAAGGAATTCCACCTGTACGGAAAATTGATGAACAACTGTATATCATTCGACCATTAATAAAAATTACAAAACAAGAAATCATAGATTACCTTAAATCTCATAATCTATCATTTAAAACAGATACATCTAATCTGAAAACAGATTATTTACGCAATAAAATCCGATTAAAATTATTACCAAAACTACAAGAGTATAACCCAAAGATAAAAGAGGTATTAGATAAATTATTTACTTTGTGGGAAATAGATGATGAATATTTAGAGTTTTTATCGAAAGAAGAGAAGAATAAAGTTTTATCAGGAAAAAATCAGGTTGACTTAAAAAAATTCTCCTGCCTCCATCAATCTATTCAATCCCGTATCTTACGCCAAATGATTGAGGAAGTAAAAGGCGATTTACAAGGAATTACATTTAAACATATTGAGGCTATTTTAAATTTAATTAAAAATGGACCGGCGCAAGGAAGTCTGAATTTACCATTAAATATTAATATTCAAAGGGAATATGATACTTTAACTATTTATCACGGAGATAGAGTTGAAGAAAAGGGGGAAGAAAAATATTTAAAAGTTCCCGGGATAACCATAATAGACGGCTTAAAAATAGAAACACAATTAATCCAGAAAATTTCTCTCTCTACCGATTTATATACTTACTTAGATTATGATAAAGTTCAATTACCATTATTACTTCGCCATCGAAAAAAAGGTGATAGATTTCATCCTTATGGAATGGTGGGAAGTAAAAAGATTAAAGATTTTTTTATGGATTTAAAGATTCCAAAAACAAAGCGAGATAAAATCTATCTTCTTGAGGATAAAGAAGGAATTATTTCGATAATTGGACTTAATAGAATTGATGAACGAGTAAAGATTACAGATTTGACTAAAAATATATTAATGATAAAGGTGATTTAGAATGAGTAAAGGTGTAAATTTAATTTTGTGGTTAATTTTTTTAATATTAGTTTTACCCTATCTACTTAAGACTTTTCAGACACCTCTTCCACCAGTACCTGACCGAATAAGTTATAGTGAGTTTTTAGACTTTGTAGAAAAAGGTAAAGTTCAGAATCTTAAGATTATTGACCGGGATATTAAAGGGACATTTAAAGGAGACAAACCATTTGTTACTTATATACCTCATGAAGACCCTAACTTAATCAAATTTTTAGTTGAGCATAAGGTTTCTTTTGAAGGAGATAGTCCCGCAGAGGCAAAGTGGTGGATGACACTACTCTGGTATTTAGGGACACCTGTGTTTTTTTTCTTCCTCATCTGGTTTTTGTTATCTCAGCAAGTTGGAGGACCAAGGGGATTAACTCGTATAGCTACCTTTGGTCAAAGTCGGGCTAAATTTAATCCTAAGGAAAAAACGACAATCTCATTTAAAGATGTTGCGGGTGTAGATGAGGCAAAAGAAGAATTACAGGAGATAATAGAATTTCTGCGTCAGCCAAAAAAATTCCAGAAACTCGGGGCTAAAATTCCCAAAGGCGTTCTTTTAGTTGGTCTTCCTGGAACAGGAAAAACATTATTAGCCAAAGCAGTTGCTGGTGAGGCTCAAGTGCCTTTTTTAAGTATCAGTGGCTCGGATTTTGTTGAAATGTTTGTTGGAGTAGGTGCTTCCCGGGTGAGAAATTTATTTGACCAGGCTAAAAAACAGGTAACTTCTTCGAATAAAGGATGTATTATTTTTATTGATGAAATCGATGCAGTTGGCAGACAACGGGGGGCAGGACTGGGTGGAGGTCATGATGAACGAGAGCAAACTTTAAATCAATTATTAGTGGAAATGGATGGTTTTAACACCGGCGAAGGGGTAATATTGATTGCCGCCACAAATAGACCTGATGTCCTTGACCCAGCACTTCTTAGACCCGGTAGATTTGATAGACATATTACGGTTGATATTCCTGATTTACCCGGTCGGGAGGCAATTCTTAAAGTCCATATGAAAAATGTTAAGGTAGCAAAAGAGGTGGATACAAAATTACTGGCACGAAGAACCTCAATGTTTGTTGGTTCAGACCTGGCAAATTTAGTTAATGAAGCCGCTTTATTGGCGGCCAGAAGAAAGAAAAAAAGAATAGGAACAAAAGAATTTGAAGATGCGATTGAACGAATTATTGCTGGCCCCGAAAAGAAAAGTAAGGTTACTTCTGAAAGAGAAAAAAAGATTAAGGCATACCATGAAGCAGGACATACACTACTGGCTAAACTTATACCGAATAGTGACCCGGTTCATAAAGTCTCAATTATACCTCGTGGTATTGCAGGAGGTTATACCCTTCAATTACCTACGGAAGATAAACATCTTTATACCCGCACTGAATTATTAGATAAAATGGTTGTAGCACTTGGCGGAATGCAAGCAGAATTAATTAAATTTAACGATATGACCACTGGTGCCCAAAAAGATATTGAATGGACCACAGATATTGCTCATAAAATGATTTGTGAATATGGAATGAGTGAGGAACTCGGCCCTATCGCCTTTGGAAGAAGAGACCAGGAGATATTCTTAGCCAGAGATTTCTTTAAAGAAAAAAATTATAGTGAACAGGTGGCATTTAAAATAGATACCGAAATCCATAATCTTATAAATTCCTGTAATAAAAAGGCTAAAGAATTATTACTCGAAAATAACGATAAACTTGACCGCCTGGCAAATGTCTTAATCGAAAAAGAAACATTAGAATCCCACGAAATAGAGGAAATACTTAAAGAGCCTCACGAAATTAAAAATAAGGTAACACTTTAGCCATCTGAAATTTGTGTAAGTAAGGAGAAAGGGAGAAAAAGGAAAATTGGAGAAATATTCTTATTCATCTTTTTCTAATTCTATCCTCCTTACATCAATCTTAGAATGTGCAAAGTTCACTAAGTGAACATTGATACGAGCACCAATGATTTTATCAGTTAATTCATCTTCTCTCCATTTCTCCATATTCCCCTTTTCTCCTTTGTTACACTTCACTTTGGTAAATAGTTACCAAAAACTGAATGCTGAACGCTTACAAACAGGATATATAAAATGCAAATTGGAGTTATAGGTGAAAGTTATCCTTCTGATGAGGGTAAAAAATTAGCATTTGAAGTAGGGGAAGAAATTGCGAAGGCAGGGGCGATATTAATTTGTGGTGGATTAGGTGGAATAATGGAATCTGCCTGTTGTGGAGCAAAAAGTCAGGGCGGATTAACTATTGGGATACTACCAGGCACCGCAAAAACCTCTGCCAATCCTTACATTGATATTCCTATTGTTACGGGGTTAGACCAGGCAAGAAATATTATCATTGTCCGGTCTTGTGAAGCAATTATTGCCATTGAGGGAAGCTATGGAACATTATCTGAGATGGCATTTTGTTTAAAATTAAATGTGCCCCTTATTGGACTACGAACCTGGCATTTAGAACGCCGAAATCACGAGAAACCACCTATCATTTACGCCCAAACGGCTAAAGAAGCCGTAGGATTAGGAATTAAATTTGCTCAATCTAACTATCTCCAGTGAGCAGTTCTCCCCGGGAACAGCATCTCCAAAATATTACCCCCTCTAAATTCTAACCATACAGGTGGAAAAAATCTCAATCTGCCACTTGACAAAATCATCTAAATTTATTACAATAAATAATGAAATGGAGTTTGTGCTTTTTCTTGGAACGATTATTTCTTTTATCCTCGCCGGATATATTATCTGGATACATGGGATTAAACCCAGAATAACAAATGTTGAATTCAAAGATATTGATAAGTTTAGAAATGAAGTAGGTAAATTAATCACTGAGTTTAATCGAGTTTCTAACACGAATATAAATATCCTTGAAGATAAAATAGAAGATTTAAAGAATATTATCAAATTAGCCGATAATAAAATTGTAAAATTAAATTCGATGACGGTTGATTTAGATATACTCGCTAATCGTGGTAGAAAAAACAAAGAAGTAGAAGAAATAAAGGAAAAACCTGTTGAAAGACCAAAGATAAAACCTCTTTCTAAAAAGGCAACTGTTGATGAGAAGAAGGAAAAGATAAAGGAATTGATGCTTGCTGGATTTTCAATAGAGGAAATTGCCAGGGCAGTAAATATGAGTAAAACTGAGGTTCAATTAGTATTGGAATTGAAAAATAAGATGTAAGAGGAGTAAAAATGCACAATATCGCTATTTATCCAGGAACATTTGACCCGATAACAAATGGTCATTTAGATATAATTGAACGAGCGATACCTTTATTTGAAGAGGTAATAGTTGCTGTGGCTTGCGATTCTTCTAAACCAACTCTTTTTTCGATACAAGAGCGAATACAAATGTTAAAAGAGATAACCAAAGATTACCCTAATGTCGAGGTAGAGGAATTTTCTGGATTGTTAGTTGAATATGCACAAAAAAAACAGGCAGGTATTATCATTCGAGGACTACGGGCAGTGTCAGATTTTGAACATGAGTTCCAAATGGCTTCCTTGAATAAAAGATTAAATCCCGGGATAGAAACTCTGTTTATGATGACCCATGAAGATAATTTCTTCTTAAGTTCTTCAGCGATAAAAGAAATAGCCAGTCTGGGTGGTTCACTGCATGGTTTTGTCCCCAAAATTGTCGAAGAAATACTGAAAAAGAGGTTTAAATCATGAAACAAATAACACTTATTTTATCTATCCATTGCCATCAACCTGTTGGGAATTTTGACTATGTTTTTGAAGAGGCTTATCAAAAGGCATATCTTCCTTTTATTAAAGTTTTAGAAAAGCATCCTGATATTAAATTATCACTTCATTATAGTGGTTCTTTATTAAACTGGTTTTTGGAAAAGCATCCGGAGATAATTAGCAAGGTAAAAAAGTTAATTCAGCAAGGCCAGGTAGAAATACTGACTGGTGGTTTTTATGAACCAATATTACCTGCTATCCCTGACCGCGATAAGATTGGGCAAATTCAGAAATTGACCAATACGATTAAAAACTATTTTGGCATAATTCCAAAGGGGATGTGGTTAGCCGAACGAGTTTGGGAGCCATCATTATCTAAACCCATAGGTGAAGCGGGAGTAGAATTCACTTTAGTTGACGATGCTCATTTTAAATGGGTTGGAATTAAAGAGAAAGACCTGTTTGGATATTATGTAACCGAAGAAGAAGGGGTAGCGATAAAAATATTCCCAATCAGCCAAAAGTTAAGATATTTAATTCCATTTGCCCCAAAAGTAGATAATGTTCTGGAATATCTCCAATCGGTCGCCGATGAAAATGTAACAAAAATGATACTTATGGGTGATGATGGTGAAAAATTTGGCATCTGGCCTAATACCTATGAATGGGTCTATGAAAAAGGCTGGTTGGACAATTTCTTCACGGCGTTAGAAAATGCAGACTGGATAAAAATGACAACTTTATCGGGTTGGATAATGAAAAATAATTCTCTTGGAAGGGTATATCTGCCCTGTGCGGCTTATGAAGAACTAATGCAGTGGGCACTCCCGTCGCATTCTCTTATTGAATATGAAAAGGTTATTGCTGATTTATCTCATTCCAAAAAATATCAATCTTATATCCAATTTATGAAAGGGAGTTTTTGGCGTAATTTCTTAATTAAATACCCAGAAGCCAATAATATGCACAAAAAAATGCTCTATGTCAGTAATAAAGTTGACCAAATATCTCAGGCATCAGAGGTATTAGTTTATACTGAGGATAATAAGTTTATTGATAATCGACCGATAAGTATTGATAGAGCAAAGGAAGAATTATGGCAAGGGCAATGTAATTGTGCCTATTGGCATGGCATTTTTGGAGGATTATATTTGCCTCATTTAAGAAACGCTATCTATCAACATCTTATTAATGCTGAAGTTATCTCAGAAAATATCATTCATAATACACCCGGCTGGATAGAGATAGAGGCAATTGATTTTGATAAAGATGGGGAAAAGGAAATTTTAGTCAGTAATTCTTACTTAAATCTTTATTTTCAACCATTAAAAGGTGGAACTTTATTTGAACTTGATTATAAACCAAAACTATGTAATATTACAAATACATTAAGTCGTAAAGAAGAAACCTATCATCAAAAAATTAAACAAGCAGAAATATCCAGAAAATCAACAGGTGTCGCTACTATCCACGAACAATTATCAACTAAACAACAAGATTTAGACAAATACCTTACTTATGATTCCCACCAACGGGGCTGTTTAATTGACCATTTTTTACCCAAAGATATTACACTTGATAATTTTAGTCGAGGTAATTATAAAGAGGTGTGTGATTTTATTAATCAACCTTATAAACATAAAGTCCGACAGGGGAAAGAAGAAATAATAGTAGATATGGCTAAAGAGGGTAAAGTGCTGGTAAATGAGGAGGCATTATCAATCGGGCTAATAAAATCGGTTAGAATATTAGCAAGGAACTCAGAAATAGAGATAACCTATGAAATCAGAAATGATGACAAAAAAGATATTTCATTGTGGTTTGGGATAGAATTTAATCTAAGTTTAGTGGGAGGGACACAATGTTTTTATATAATTCCCGAAATGGAGAATTTAAAAGATAATAAAATGGATTCAATCGCAGAAGATGTTGACTGTAAAGAAATAACACTCCGAGATAACATTGGTAAGATAGAAATTGATTTTAAGTTCAATCAACCCTGTTGTTTATGGCGATTTCCTGTCTATACCGTATCTTCTTCAGAAGCAGGACTTGAGTTAGGCTACCAGGGTTCTGTCTTTTTCCCAAATTGGAAGATTGAAATACCTCCTTACAATTCCTGGCAGGTAAAGATTAAAAAGGATATCAAAGGTATTGTCTAGTGTGGTGTTGAGTAAGTTTTGCACGGCCTATCATCAGATTTCATAACCTGCAAACGGATAATTGGTAACTGGTAACTGGTGATTGGTAACTGGTAATTGGTAACTGGTAATTGGTAACTGGTTAAATAGTTTCGTCCTGAGCTCAGCCGAACGGTATTTAATTACCAGTTACCAATCACCAGTTACCAGAATCAAATTCCGTGCGTTATTTGTTCAACACGACACTATTATATCGTTCTCTAAATACATATAACGACGGAGGTCAGCGGCGGCGGGGAGAATTACCACTAAACTTTGTAAGCACGATTAGCTATGGAGTAAACGTTCAGGTGGTGTAACAAAAGGAGATGTGGAGATTAAGGAGATAGGGAGATATTATTAAAAAAATTGAAATTAATAGAAACTAATACTCGATATTCAAGTTTTTTTTAAGATTAAGTGGTTTATCCTTTTTTAACCGCAAAGAACGCAAAGAAATTAACCGCAAAGAACGCAAAGATTATAGTGCTCTGTTAAGATTGAAGTTGCATGTT
>JBFLXS010000122.1 GCA_040755795.1 bacterium
ACATTTCGATCTTAATTAAAAACTCAAAATGCCTAAAACAAAAATAAGGTGTAGAGTTATAGAGATAAGTCGTAGAGTCTTTTCTTAAGTAAAAAAATAAAAAAAAGCTTGACACTTTACATAACAGTCACAGAGAACACAGAGGGAATATATAACCATTTGTGGCTAATTTCTCTAATTCTCTGTGAACTCTGTGCCTCTGTGGCTGAACGGTTACTGAGAATTTAACAATTATTGTCAATCCCTGCTTACTAATGTGGAGAGGTACCCAAGTGGACAAAGGGGGCAGACTGTAAATCTGTTGGCTATGCCTTCGGAGGTTCGAACCCTCCCCTCTCCACCAGGAAGAGTAACAGGATATAGCCACAGAGCCACAGAGAACACAGAGGGAATATATAATCACGAATGAATCCTGTTAGATGTTTTACTATCTAACGAGAGGAATCCGAATCTCTCTGAACAACAAAAAGATTTGTAGTGCGAGGTTTTAGCCTCGCTTCTGGCAAGCCAAAAGGTGAACCTAAAGGTTCACACTACATTTATGGGATATCAGAGATTAATTCGTGTCCTTAAGTGACTAATTTCTTTAGTTCTCTGTGAACTCTGTGCCTCTGTGGCTGAACGATTACGATTTTTAAAGGGGAAAACATGAAAAACAACGAAGAAAAAGACCCAATATCAAATCTCTCTCATAAAATAAAAGGTGCAATGACTGCGATTAAAGGAGCCGTTGACCTTTTATTAATGGATGATTCATTCCCGGTAAAGGATAGACGAGAAATATTAACCATTGCCAGAATTAATATAGATAAAACTATCAAATTGCTCAATGACTTAGTAGATGAATGTAAAAAAAGCAAGTAAGCGGTTAAAGGGTATCTGATGCTCTGTCACAGGTGATTTGATTAATAACCTATCCGAAATCTCAACTTACCAAATAGGGCTTCACGAAATTAAAAGTAAATAATCGGTTAATTGGTAACTAATTACCATTCACCAGTTACCATTTACCAAACTAAAGGAGGATTAAAAATCATGAAAAGAAGGATTAAACCAAAACCACTTGAGATGGAAAAAATCCTTAAAATGTCTGATATAGTCATGGTGCTTTTCCTTCTCATTATTATATTTATCAGTTATTTAGCCTATCAAGAAGGAATAGGTTATATGTTTATCCTGTGGGCACCATTATCCGCCTATATTGCTGTCTTTTATCTCTATTTAGTTAATATCCTAAAACAACAAAATCAACACTTATCCAGACAAAATAAAGCCCTGGTTTTAGCCAATCAAAAGAAATCCGAATTTGTTTATAATTGCGCCTATCAACTTAGAACTCCATTGACAACGATAAAAGGTGCCATTGACCTTTTATTAGATAAGGCTTTTGGTGAGATAAGCCCTGGACAGGAAAGATTCTTATTTAACATTGATAAATCATTATTGCAACTTAACGGTTTAGTCTGTAATCTCTTAGACCATTCGATGATGACCTCCGGGAGGCAAGACTTAGATATAAAGTTGACTAATATCCAGAGTTTAGTAGATGATGTGCTGACATTTTTTAAACCATCTGCTATGGAAAAAAATATCACCTTAGAATCTATTATTCCCAAAGATATTTCAGATGTTCCTGCTGATTCAGAAAGAATCAGGCAAGTATTAGTCAATCTAATAGATAATGCGATTAGATTTACGCAAGAATCAGGGAAGGTAAGTATTCAAGCCAAAGAATGGAGTGATTGTATTCAGGTAGGCGTGATAAATACAGGTAAGGGATTGCAGGAAGAAGATTATGAGCGAATATTTGATGAATTTTTTAAAAAAGCCCCTCTTTATGGTGGGCAAGGATTAGGATTAGCTATCGCTAAGGGAATTATCGAAGCACATAGCGGGGAAATCTGGGCAGATGGAACTCCAGATAAAGGTAGCAGTTTCTATTTTACACTGCCAAAAGAAACAAAAGCATTAGATTTGATGAAACAACGAAGGGAAGTTTCCGAATTTCTAAACCCAACTTTAACCCTTGTAGATTATGTTGACCAGAAAACACTTCAAAAAATTCTGGATAATTTTACTGAGGCTATTGGTCTGTCAGTTTCAATATTAGATACTGGAGGAAACTATATAATTAAACCTGTTGGATTAAATAGATTTTGCAGTTTAATTCAAGGTTGTGCTAAAGGTCAAACAAAATGCAAGCAATTCAGCGTAAAGGTTAGAAACGATAGTTTGCGAGATAATAGACCCAAGGCATATTATTGTTTTGCAGGGTTGGCACATTTTGCCGCACCCATCATTGTTGAAAATATACCGATGGGCTCTATAGAAATAGAAGGAACACAAATATTTACCCATATTAACCCCAAAAAAATTGAAAATATCGCACAAGAACTGGGGTTTGACCCGGATGTCTTAATAGAAGCCGCTTCAGATATTAAAAAGTTTCCAGAAAATAGAATTTATGCCGCTGGAGAATTACTCCATTCAATTGCAAAAATCATCTCGTCATTATGTGCTCAAGAACATGAGCTAACACATAAAATTGCAGAATTATCCACTCTAAGTCATATCGGTAAGGCAATTACTTCAAACCTTGACTTAGATAAACTATTAGACTTAATACTTTATACCACGATTACTGTTCTTGAAGGAGATTCGGGTTCTATTATGCTTATAGATAAGGAAAAAGAGGAACTATATGTTAAATCTGGCTACGGAATAACAAAAGAGGTAATTAAAGGAAGAAGGATTAAAATCGGTAAGGATATTGCGGGCTATGTGGCTAAAGAAAATAAACCATTGCTTATAAATCGTGGTATAGACGATTCTCATTTTGTTAGCATTCTACATAGAGAAGGGCTAAAATCTGTGATGTCAATACCGTTAGTTATTAAAAATGAACTGGAAGGTGTATTTAATATTGACCGCACCAAAGGGAGAGATTTTACAGAGGATGATTTGAATATGTTTGGGGCATTAGCCGTTCAGGCAAGTATTGTTATAGAGGATGCATTCTTATATCAAGAGCTTGAAGATAAAACCTCTGAATTAACGGCATTTTCTAAAGTTGGCAAGGGTATCTTATCTACTTTAAGCATTGAGCGGGTTTTAAAATTAATACTTAACGCCGTCGCCGAGGTAATGAATACAAAACAATGTGCCATTAGAATCATAGATAAAAAAGAAGGTAGATTAATCTTACAAGACTCAATAGGTTTGAATCAAAAAGAATTAGCCGTAGAAGAAAAATTTGCCATCCAATCCGCAGAACAGAAAAAACCTATTGTTTGTGCGGATGTAAAGAAGGAATATCCAGAAGAAAAAATCGAAATCTCCTCATTATTAAGTGTTCCTTTGATAATCCGGGAACGGGTACTGGGGACTAATAGCGTTCTTTCAACAAAACCACATCAATATACCCAACATGAAATAGATTTACTTTCTACATTTGCCGACCAGGCCTCTATTGCCATTGAAAATGCAGGATTATTTGAGGCGGTTAGAAAGGGACTTTTAGAGACGGCTTCAGACATAGGTCAAACGATAGACCTCAAAGATGCCTATATAAGTGGTCATTCTGAGGAAAAGGCAAGATATGCCTATGAGATTGCCCGGGCATTAAATATGAGTGAGTCAGCCGCAGAAAATATAAAAATGGCAACACTCCTGCATGATGTCGGTAAGATTGGTATTCCAGAAGAGATTTTGCTTAAACCAGGTAAATTAAGTGATGAGGAATTTGAAGCGGTTAAAAAACATCCTCTTATCTCAACCGAAATTTTAAAATCAATCGCATTTCCAAAAGAGATAATATGTGCTATTCGTCATCACCACGAAAGGTTTGATGGGAAAGGTTATCCAGATGGTCTAAGTAAAGATGAAATAGCTAAAGAGGCACTCATTATTGAGGCAGTAGATGCTTATGGTGCGATGACAAAAGATAGACCTTATCGAAAAGCACTATCTAAAGAAGAGGCGGCTAAAGAACTAAAGAATGGTGCCGGAACTCAGTTTGACCCGGAGGTAGTAGATGCCTTTATAAAGATATTAAAAACGGAAAAATCCTCAAAAGGAGCGTAAATAAAGTGACTCTGAAGGCAAAAGCTAATGACGGGGAAATATCTGACGAGATACAACAAATAGCCAAAAGTGAAAATGTCACATTAGAATTTATTCACCAGGGGCTATGTGAAGGAACCATCGTTATTCCTCATAATCCTAATCATAAAAAACTATCCAGACAATGCGGTATTGGAAAGGGACTTCGGACGAAAGTCAATGCCAATATTGGAACATCACCGAGTATCACTAATCTTCAAGAAGAACTAAAAAAAACTAAAGTGGCAATCGAGGCTGGTGCGGATACGATAATGGATTTATCTATTGGTGGAGATATAAGAAAGATAAGACTTGAAATACTTAAGGATTTAGAAGTGCCTCTTGGAACCGTGCCGATTTATCAAGCCGCTATCGAAGCGGTTGATAATAAAGGGTCAATCCTTGAAATGACCCCAGAATCAATCTTAAAGGTGATTGAAGAGCAGGCAAAAGATGGTGTTGACTTTATGACTATTCATGCAGGTGTAACTAAACACACGATTGAAAGGTTAAAAAATCAAGAAAGAATTATGGATGTCGTTAGTCGAGGTGGGGCATTTTTAATCGAGTGGATGATTTTTCATAACCAGGAAAATCCACTTTATCAATATTTTGATGCTATCCTGAATATCGCTTTTGAATATGATATTGTTTTGAGTCTTGGTGATGGGCTACGGCCTGGTTGCTTAAAAGATGCTACTGATAGACCACAGATACAAGAATTAATCACCTTAGGTGAATTAACTAAGCGAGCCTTTGAAAAAAATGTTCAGGTAATGATTGAGGGACCAGGTCATATACCGATAAATCAAATTTCAGCAAATGTTTTATTAGAAAAAAGGCTATGTTACGAGGCACCATTTTATGTTTTGGGACCCCTTGTTACTGATATAGCCCCGGGTTATGACCATATCACCGGGGCAATAGGTGGAGCAATTGCGGCCGCTTCTGGTGCTGATTTCCTGTGTTATGTTACCTCAGCAGAACATCTTAGACTCCCAACGATTGAGGATGTTAAGGAAGGAGTTATCACCTCAAGAATAGCCGCTCATGCCGGCGATGTCGCTAAAGGTATTCCTTGTGCATTGGATAGGGATATACAAATGGCTCAGGCACGAAAAAAATTAGATTGGGAAACTCAAATTAAACTGGCAATTGACCCTGAAAGGGCAAGTAAATACCAACAACAATCTCCACCACTATCTGAAGGTTGCACGATGTGTGGAAAATATTGTGCGATGAAAGAGGTAGAAAAGTTTTTTAGGAGGTAAAAAAAGTGGAGAAATCCAAAATCCAAAATCCAAAATCCAAAATTAACTTAGTGTTTCTTATTATTTTAATAATAAGTCCTGCGTTAATCCTGGCAGAAGAATATTATGGTCCTAAAAAGAAAATTATTGTTGAGGATTTCTATGTTAATCTGAAGAATGCCCCTCCTCAAAGTGCTAAAATCTTTACTTCAAAATTTAGATTAGCGTTACTTAACACAAATAGGTTTGTGGTTAAAAAGGCAAAAACTGAAGAATTTACTCAAATGATAGTTCGTGGGAAAATCTTAAAATGTCAGGAAGAAAAATTAACTAAATGGTATGAGAAAACCTTACCAGCTCGATTCAGAGGACCAAAGACTACCAGGGCATACATTGTAGTAGCAATAGACCTATGTGACCCCAATAGAGATTTGGTAATTAAATCCCTTCGGATTAAAGGAGATGCAAAAGTGAGCGAGGGAAAATTAGGGGAAAAACCCACTGTGGATGTAGAACATTCGGCACTTGTTATGTCCATTAATAAGGTGCTAACAAAAGTAGTTGGTATGATAATTGCAGAAATGGGAAAATACAAATGGGAAGCAAGAATAACCAGTGTAAATGGGAATAAGCTTTACATTGACAGTGGATTAGAGGCAGACATAAAGGCAGGAATGATCTTTAAAATATATGATGATGAGACACTCATGGGCGAAACGAAAATAATTGAAGTAAATAAAGATTTCTCAATTGGTCTTATGACAAAAAATAATGGAATTAAACCAAATATGAGCGTGAGGATGATGGAGTAAAAATGGGAATCTATAGAAATTGATTGTAAAAAGACAATAAATTTCTACTATTAGAGCAGTTATTAATCAAAATTTTACTCAGGGTGGATAAGGAAAAAATCCCAAATCCCAAGCACCAAATCCCACATACCAAAAAGCGAATTAGAGATTAGTGAATTAGAGATTAGATTTTACTAATTCGCTAATTCGCTTAATTCACTAATTCACTAAATGGAATTTGGAATTTGTGATTTGGAATTTCATAGCCATATCTATGTCAAATTTCGGTTAATAAGTGCTATATTGAGCAGTGATGAATGACATCAAAATAGACAAAATAATTCGTTCTAAAAGAAAAACAATAGGTATTGAGATTACCTCGGAGGCAAGCTTAATTGTGCGCGTGCCTCTGCGGACTTCTTTAGAACATATTAAAAAAATAGTTGATAAAAAGCGGTTTTGGATTCGAAAAAAACAGAAAACGGCTAAAGAGAAAAAAAACATACCCAGAAAATTTGTCGAGGGAGAAAAATTCCTCTATCTGGGTAACACCTATTGCCTCTCTATCTTTAATAATCCTTCCCCACCACTTTTATTTAACCAGAAATTTTTGCTTTCAAGAGATTATCTTCCTTATGCCCAGGAGATATTTGTTGCCTGGTATAAAAACCAGGCATACTATAAGATTAAGGAGAGATTAGACTGGTATTCTACTTTATCAGGATTGAAATATAATGGATTCAAGATAACGAATGCTAGAAAGCGGTGGGGTTCTTGCAATGGGAAAGACAGGTTATGTTTTAGCTGGCGGCTCATTATGACACCGTTAAGTGTTATAGATTATGTCGTTGTTCATGAATTAACACATATCGTCGAAAAAAATCACTCAAAGAGATTCTGGCACAAATTAAAGATAATCCTCCCTAATTATGAAGAAAGTAAAAAGTGGTTGAAAGAGAATGGGTATTTGTTAGGGATATAATGATATGGATAAGATTTATCACATTTTGCAGAATAACTTTGGCTTTAGCCAATTTAAACCAGGTCAATTAGAAATTATCCAGGAGATATTGGCGAAAAGGGATGTTCTGGGTATTTTACCAACTGCGGGTGGGAAATCACTTTGCTATCAATTACCCGCGATTATCTCCTCTGGAGTAACTATCGTTATCTCGCCACTTATTGCCTTGATGAAAGACCAGGTAGATTCCTTTGAGGAGCTTGGTCATACAACGGCAACTTATATTAGCTCAGGGCTTTCTGTGAATCAAGTAAAAGTTCGATTAGAGAAACTCAAACGAGGTGAATTTAAACTTCTGTATGTCTCTCCAGAGCGTATGCTTATGCCAGGTTTTAAAGAGGTATTATCCAGGATTAAAATTAGTTTATTTGCTGTCGATGAGGCACATTGTGTTAGTCAATGGGGACACGATTTCAGACCTGAATATTTAAAACTTAAAGATATATTTGCCCAATATCCCAAAACTCCTATTTTAACTATTACGGCAACCGCTACCCCACAGGTCCAACAGGATATTATGACTCATCTGGGTTTGCGAAGAGCCAGGCAGGTAATTATAAGTTTTGACCGCCCTAATCTTGAATTTAGTGTCATTTCCACCCGAGTAAGTGAAAAAAGTGAGCATTTATTAAAGATTTTAAAAGCAGAGCCAGGCAATTTTATCGTTTATGTCGCCAGACAAAAAGATGCCGAAGAGATAGCTAACTTCCTTAAAACAAATCAAATCTCTGCTCTACCATATCATGCTGGACTTGGGAATGAGACTCGATGGAAAACCCAGGAGGCTTTTATGTCTGGGGTAACGCGGGTAGTAGTCGCTACGATTGCCTTTGGATTAGGTATTGATAAACCGGATATTCGCGGTATTATCCATTATCATACACCTGCCTCTTTAGAGGCTTACTATCAAGAAGCAGGTCGGTCAGGCAGGGACGGCAAAAAGGCAAAATGTATTCTCCTCTTTAATCGTAAAGATTTAGAGATTCACCGCTATTTTATCTATCAATCTTATCCAGGTTCACGAGAAATCTACTGGATATATCGTCAGCTGTGTGACGGGCTTTCTCCACAACAAATAATTGCCGAGGGGAAGAATGTCCACGAAACAAAGATGAATGTCGTCCTGAGGTTATTGGAGGAAGCAAATTGTATCCAATTAGGCGACAAGCTCAAAATAACTAAAGGGCTGAGATGGCTTAATATTAACCTCACAAATGAAGAAAGACGCAAGATGATGGAGCTTGATAGATTAAAAAATATGGTAGAATACGCTGAAAATAAAATCTGCCGTCGAGCATACATCCTTACTTATCTTGGTGAGCAAAATCTACAGCCCTCTTGTAATAATTGTGATGTTTGCCTTGGACTTACAACTGATGTCCAGAGTATTCATCAGGAAAAGATTGAGGCGATTATTTACGAGTGTGTTAAAGAATATGAAGGGAAAATGGGCAGGCAGGGTTTTGCCCAATTACTTAATGGCAGTCAAAGTAACACTATGGAAACCCTGAACTTAAAGACATCAGCGTTTTATGGAAAATTAAGGGATTTTACTCAAAAAGAAATTATCGCTTTCATTGACAATTTCATAAGTAAAGGTTCACTTGAAGTAATCACAAAGGATTATCCGCTACTATTTCTATCTAAAGAAAAGACCGTTGATAAACCTGTCCCTCGAAAAGTAGGATTAGAGATTCTGCGATTAGTCCATAACTGGAATGGTAAATTACCATCATCCAGTATCGCCAATATCCTGAGGGGAGTAGAAACTTCTGATGCCATTATTAAATATGGTCAGGATATTTTTGGAGCACATTTTGGTATGCTTAAAGAATATGATTATCATCAATTAAAAGAATTTATTGACCTGATGCTTGCTAAAGGTTATCTTCAAAAGGAAAAGAATCAACTCTCCCTGAGCAAGGCAGGATTTGGTGTTTTGGGGATTAATCCTGAAGAGTAACTGTTCACCGCAGAGACGCAGAGACACAGAGGAAAAATTAAAATCTATTTGCTATACGCTTAATTCCATCTCTTAGAACAGAAACATTAAAATTGATCAATAAACCAATCCTTTTATTCATCATTTTTAGGTAGGTTAAAAGTTGAGCTTCATGAATCGGAAGTAGTTGCTCGACTGCTTTTAATTCTACGATAACTTTTTCTTCAACCAAAAGATCTATCCTGTATCCACAATCTAATTTAAATCCTTTTTTCTCTGTTCCTCTGCGTCTCTGCGGTGAATAGTTACTAAAATATCACCCTTCAAATTCTCTTTTAATAAATTAATAATATTCCCTGGATTTCCCTTTTCAAGGTTAATTTCAGGATTATATGGAATAATAGCAAGTATTGGCACTTTAGATAATGTCTGGATTATTTGAGGATTTGTCTTTTCAACTATCGTCGCCTCATTTTCTTTAAACATATTTATCACTACCCCAAAAATCCGAATTCCTTGTAATTGAGCCTGTTTGATAGTTAATAAGGTATGGTTTATCGTGCCTAATGAAGGTTTAGCTACGATTAAAATAGGCAGGTCTAAATCCTTGATTAAATCTATCATCAGGTAATTATCTTTAATTGGAACTAATATCCCACCCGCACCCTCAACTATAACTATATCATACCTTGATTTTAATTCACGGTAGGAGGCGAGAATTTTTTCAATATCTATTTTTACGCCCGTTATTTGACTTGCGACTAATGGTGCGACCGCAGGTTCTAAGCAGTAAGGATTTAACAAATTAATATCTTCAACAATCCCGGAGGTTTTAATCATCAACTCTAAATCCTGAGAGATAAGTTTTCCCTCTCTTTTAACCGCTCCGGTCTGAATCGGTTTCATCACACCTACTTTTAACCCTTTTTCTCTAAACAGCCCGGCTAACCCCGCCGCAATTACTGTCTTGCCCACC
>JBFLXS010000123.1 GCA_040755795.1 bacterium
AAGTTCTCTTACCCTCTGTCCAAATTTGATTTGTATATCGCTCATTGCTTTTTTATCCTCTATAAATTTATATCATAATTAACCATAAAAGTGAATAGACGATAACTTTTTTTTACAGACGAAAATTGGGTGGACGCCATAAAATTGGGGAGGAGTAATATAACTAACTGAACTTTTGCAAAAATCCAAATTTCAAAGTTCAAATGACAAATGAAATCCAAAGTCCAAATAACAAAACTCTTTGACATTCAAGCAGTTGGCATTCATTTGACATTGGGATTTTGGCATTTGAGCTTACTTAAGCAAAAGCAACGGGTTACAGAAAAACGCAAAAGTCTAGTCAGTAAGTTAAATATAGGTTTTTGGCTATTAGTTAGATATTAGTTAAAATTGGAGTTTTGAGCAAAAGAGGGTGAATTGTCTTCTCGAATAGCCATGAGAAGTAATTAGTGAGGAGTTAAGAGGAGAAAGATGACCTAAGTAGAAAGATTAATTTTGAAATTTATCCCAAAAGAAGTCAAAAGTAGATTTTGGACTCTAAAATCCAACATAAAAATCCTAATTTAATTGTCAACACTCACTCACGGTCTGACCCCAATAGTTCCTCAAAAGACGGGCATTTTCTAAAAAACGACTTTTTCAACACCCTCTTATAAAATTCTTGACAATTTAATTAATAATGTGATATAATGAATACTGAAGAGAATAATAATGATAAAGAGTAAATCAGCGTATTATAAGGTATTAAACTTAAATCCTATGGCTAATTTAGAGGAGATAAAGAAGGCTTATCGCCAATTAGCCAAGGTCTATCATCCTGATTTAAATCCAGGCAGGGAAAAAGTTGCTGAAGAGAAATTTAAAGAGATAGCCGAGGCGTATGATGTTTTAAAAAAGTCTGCACCATCTGAAGTAGGTATTCCTCGATATACAGCACCACAACCTCCACCAACACAAGAAAAATATCCATTTGAGCAAGATGCTTTTACTGATTTTGCTTATTATCCAACAACCTCATACCGCGATATATTTATAAATGTTTTTTTGACATTTAATTTCTATTTAAGTCTGGGAATTTTGGTATCTGCTCCTTTTTTACCTTTACCTGGTGCGGGAAGTGAAACGGTGTATTCATTGTGTGGTTCTTTAATCGTCCTCTATCTATTTTTTACCTATCAAGGATATTTTATTACCGGGTGGTTTTTTGGGATATTGGCATTATTGGGTTGGTTACCGGTGGTTCTGGGTGAGTGTTCGTGGAAGGTAGGAATTTTTACCTCAGCCGCTCCGCTTGGCGCGATATGTAGTGCAAGCATTACAGGCATACTTTATCTTTGCTTTAAACTTACTCAAGCGGCTATCGAAGGGGCTAAAAATATCTACTTTTACCTCGCTTTACCAAAGAAATAGAGAGTTATTCAGCCACGGATTGACACGGATTGGCACGGATAAATAGCAGAGGGCAGAAGGCAACAGGAGGAAAAACCTTCAGCCTAATTACGGACACGGATACCGGGATTAGTTAGGGTCAATTAGTTAGGGTCAGACCTTGACAGGCTGTTGACATATCTTTTCAGCGGTATAAGGGGGTGATTATTACACAACTTCTTGAGAATTAAGGGCTTGGAGTAAATGCAATGTTGGTGCAGATTTTCATTTATAATCAATGTTTTGATATATGAATGGACGAATAAAGCTATGTAAGTTTAGGTGTAATCTCTCAAGTGCTTTATTTTAATAGAGTTGTACATACATTAAAACTTCTTCCTCATCAAATGAACTATACTTTTTCTTGTCAACAGCCTCTCAAGATCTGACCCCAATATTCCCTGCTCATATCTCTCGAATTGCGTACGGAGAAAGAGAATAAAGAGAATAAAGAGAAATAATGAAAATGAAGAAAATAATTATTAAAATTTTTTTAATAATAGTTTCTGGTATTTTTTTAATTTTGGCTTTCCCGCCTTTTAATAAAGGAATATTTGCCTGGATAGCGTTAGTTCCATTTTTCTTTGCAATAAAAAATGTCAGCGGTAGAATAGCATTTTATTTGGGATTTTTAGTGGGAATGGTGTGGTTTGGAGGAACTCTTCATTGGTTATATGGAGTTTTTGGGGTTGCTTCAATAAGTTTAATTGCTATATTATCATTCTTCATTGGGCTTTTTGGAGCAGGACATTCCTTTTTTATACGAAGGTATAATCCTATTTTAACAATTGGTATAACATCTATTCTTTGGATCGCTATAGAGTTCTTTAGATCAGAATGTTGGACTCTAAAGTTTTCCTGGATGACTTTAGGGTATTCTCAAACTCAACATTTACTACTTCTTCAATTAGTAAGTATACTTGGAGTATATGGAATATCATTTCTCATTGTAATTGTTAATGTAGTTATTTACTTTACTATTGAAAATTGGAGATTGAAAGGAAAAATAATTACTTTATGGGGTATAATGGGAATAGGAATTTTTTTAATTTTACTTTATGGGAAAGCAGTAATCCCTGAGAATATCGAAGGAGAATATACTGTAGTTGGAATTCAAGATGAGTCTAGTTGCTTGGACAAATATTTAAAAAAAACAAAAACCATAAGTAATGAAAAACCAAATTTAGTAGTGTGGCCCGAGTATGCACTTTTAGAAAATGTTTTATCTGAACCTGAAATTTTGGATATACTTCTTTCTCTGGCATCAGAGGTTAATTCATATTTAATCCTTGGATGTACAGATACTGCTCGAAATCCTTCAGAATTTTACAATACAGCAATAATTATATCTCCTAAACATAAAGTGGTTGGAAAGTACTATAAGATGAATCCTATTCAGTTATTTAGTGATGGATTACATGGAAAGACTTATTCTGTTTTTCCTACTCCATTAGGGAAAATAGGAATAGAAATCTGTTATGATATGGACTATACTTATGTAAGCAGAAATTTAGTAAAGCATGATGCAGAAATTCTTGTTATTCCTACTTATGATGCAAAGAGATGGGGAAGAATACAACATTTACAACATTCAGCTATGACAGTATTTAGAGCAATAGAAAATAGAAGATTTGTAGTAAGAGTAGCAAGTTCTGGAATATCCCAGATTATTGATCCCTATGGAAATGTTCTTAATAGTCTTGGAGTTATGGAAGAAGGAGTAGTAATTGGCAAAGTCTCACCACAAAGATATTTATCTTTCTATACAAAATTTGGATGGTTATTTCCTTTTTTATGCCAGATTATTATAAGCTGGTTGATTATTACTAACATTATTGCTTACTTGAAGACAAGAAACTGGCTACTTCATTTTCCTTATAAAGAAGAAAGGTAAGGGTTCAGGTAGGATAAAAATAAGGAGAAATGGAGAAGATGGAGAAGTGGAGAAAAGAAGAGTTAAGTGATAGGATTATTAATGCCTGTATTAATGTCCATCAAAAGTTAGTGTCGTGTTGAACAAATAACGCATGGAATTTGATTCTGGTAACTGGTGATTGGTAACTGGTAATTAAATACCGTTTGGCTGAGCTCATGACGAAACTATTTAACCAATTACCAGTTACCAATTATCCGTTTGCAGGTTATGAAATCTGATGATACCCCGTGCAAAACTTACTCAACACCATACTAGGATTGATGTCCGAAGGGTGGAGCAAGAAAAAGTTTGAGCCATTTCTCCAATTCTCCCTTTTCCCCATTTCTCCTTGTTTACACTTCTAATGTATAGCCCTGAACGGTTACAAATAAAAAAAGGATGGTGAAGAAAGATGAAAAAATGGAAAAAGATTGTTTTATGGATAGCAGGAGGAATAGTGGTGCTAATGAGTATATTGATTATTTATGTTGCTGATATCTTGTTTTATATCTTCCCCAGAAAAGATACAGAAAAGATACGAAAGATTTTGGTAGAAGATTTTAAACGAGAGACTAGCTGGCAAAGACATCATTGCACACCGCCAATAATTTGGCCTTCTCCTTTTCATGAGCCTAAATTAAAGAGAATGGGAAAATCAATACTGCCTGTATTAATTGAGATTATAGAAGATGAGAAAGAAGATAAGTGGGTTAGAGATTTTGCCTCTGGCCCATTTGGTAATTGGGAAGAATCAAAAAAATATGTACCCAGATTGATTAAGATTTTAAAAGAAGGAGATGAGACAGGGCGAATAAGCGCAGTTACCGCTTTATATAGTATTGGATTGAAATACGAAGATAAGAGGGTGATAGTTCCCTTGATAGAAGCATCATTCTGGGACAAAGATATAAATGTTAGACATATTGCTTACGTCTGGTATGATATAAGCAAAAAGAAACCTGAATTGTTTAAAGGTAATCATAAAACTGTGAAACTATTAATTGAATATTTATTAACTGAAAAAATAGCTCATGGAACACGAAGAGGAGTAACTGATGCACTAGGAAATATTAATGATAAAAAGGCAATTGGACCTTTAAAGGAGATATTAAAGAGGAAGGATGAACATCCCCATGTCAAAAAAGCCGCAGAAGAGGCTTTAGAAAAAATATTAAATAAAGGAGATGAGTAAAAATGAATAAAAAGATAAATAAGGTATTAGTAACAATATTTACTATTTTAATTCTATTTATCCCTGTTTTCTCCACTGGAGATGATGAGGTTGAACCTCAACCAGGGGATGTATATTTTAGAACAGATAATGTCAGGCCATGACGCCATGACGCAAAGAAAAGTAAAAAAATAAGTTGTTAGAGTAAAGAAAGTGTGGTATAATGGTAGTTAAAGTCTTTTAAAACCACAAAGTCCACATAAGTCTTTGTGTTCTTTGTGGTTCAAAACATATAATCTGTCCAATCTGTGGACTAAAAAACAAAAAAGGAGTGTGAAGGAAAAATGAGAAAGAAAATATTAATAATTGGTAGTATTTGTTTAGTGGTATGTTTGGTGATAGGGTTAATAATAGTTAACTTCACCGCTGTGGTAAAGAAAAAAGATGGAGGTAAAGTTATCTTTGTAATGCACGATAAGATCGATAATATTACTCTCATTCCACTTAGAATTGCTAATCTAATCATTCCACCACCTAAACTGGCAAACAAAAAGCCAGAAGAAAGAAAAAGAATAGTGATAAACTATCTAAAGGAAATGGTAGAAGCAGAAAAGAGATGGCAGTTATCGAAAAGACTAGAAATAAGCAATAGGATACTTAAAATGGGGAATATAGTAGTTCCCACATTGATAGAGATATTTCGAGATACATCACAACCATTTATGGTTCGTTATGAAGCTGATACAATATTAGAGGATGCCCTGAGGTGTAAGAATAAAGCACCTGATGAGTTAGAGTGGATGTATAAAGAGTTTTATGAATTAGCTCAGAAGATTGATATGGAAAGTGCAGTTCCTATATTGATAGAAGTTGCTTGTAATAAGAATGAGGATAATAGAAGTAGAGGGGATGCTCTGAGTATATTAGGTAAAATAAAAGATAAGAGGGCGGTAGAACCATTAATCAGGCTGGCAGATGAAGAAGGGATTGGAATGAGGGCATTAGGAGAGATTGGAGATGAAAGGGCTATACCAGTATTAATAAAGGTAATGGAAGCGGATAAAGGCAAGGTATATCCTAAAGGAATTACACCGAGAAGAGAATTATGTATAGAAGCATTAGGGAGGATAGGTGGTAAGCAGTCAATAGAGGTATTAATGAATCTTTTTAAAGAGAATCCAAAAGATAGGGTAGTTATCAATGCCTTAGGAGATGCTAAGGCTAAAGAAGCTGTGCCTATGCTGATTGATATGTTAGAGAGAGAGAAAAACCATTTTGTAAGAGCAAGTATAATCATTTCTCTTGGAAAAATTAAGGATAAGAGAGCAGTAGAACCATTGATAAATCTTGCAAGAAAAAGGTTTAGCCCCCCCCCCCCAGAAGGATATGATGGTGAAGTAATAGAAGCATTAGGAGAAATTGGAGATGAGAGAGCAGTAGAAATTTTAGAAGAGTTATTACAAAGAGAGGGAAAAGGAGAGATAATGAGGAAATATCTGATAAAAGCCTTAAAGAAGATAACAGGCAAGGAATATAAATACAGGAGGTAATGGAAGATGAAAAAGCTTAAATTATTATTAGTATTGCTAAGTTTATTTATAGGATTTAGTGTTTATGCAAATGATGAGCAGGGAGAACCAACGATATACATAATCTATCGGGATACAAATGGAAAGATGGCTAAGACTCTATGGGAGGTACCATTTGGAACTGGACATGTAGGATTTTTGATTGTATATCCAGATGGCAGTTCTTATGTGGTTGATACTATTCCAGCAACAGGTGTAAGGAAAACAGATCTGGCTGGATTCAATGATGGTCTGGCACAAAATCTATGGTTTGTTGATGCTGGCTTGAGTTCAGAGCAAGTAAATGAACTTATTGATTGGTTAAATGCACGCGAGGGAATAGATCCTAAAACTGGAGAGCCAAAATATCCATTTTCTGTCATCGACCCAAAAGGACCAGATACATACGATTGTGTAGGATTGGTTGAGGCAGCGTTGGAATCCTTAATAAAAGATTATGGAGAGCAATTTAATCTTACTCCCGATGAAGTTGAAAAGGGGTATTTATTTCCTTATGAACAGCTACAGGAGGCATTAGCGAAATTAAAAGAAGTAGATATTACGGATATCTTTGGCGGAGAAGAGCTACCACAGCCGACTGATCCTGGGAATGATCATCCTGATGATTACATGGGTGTATTAGGTAAGCCGATACTTAAAGAGACGGAAGGACCGACGGCTAATGTTGCGGTACTTTATCATGGTTTCCCAAGAGAATCTTCAAGTATAATTGGTGATTCTTGCTGGCTTTGGCCTGATGTGGAAGTTGAGGTGATGAAACAATATCCTGCTTTAATTATTCCTTCTGGCGGATTTTTTGGGCTTAAGACTTCACAGATACTAAAGTATAAATTAAGAAAATATGTAGAAGATGGTGGGGTATTGGTCTGTTTTGCCCAGCAACAAGGCTATGAGTTTTCATGCCTGCCTGGGACTATCACCGCTTACGGCTGGGGTGAAGACCAGTCCTGCTGGCAAAATGCAGGTTATATCGATACCGACCATCCAATTTTTGCCTCACAAACTGACCCAACTCTGGATGCAGGTATCGATGGCTACTTCACTCAATGGCCAAATGATGCTACGATTTTACTTCGCAGAACTAAGAATCAAATGCCAGCGATGTTGATGTACAAGTACGGTTCTGGTACGGTTATTGCCTCGACCCTTTATACTGACTTTAGTTCAGCTTATAATCGAGCCTCAGATGAAGAAATAAGATTAATTAATGACTTAATTAGTTATGTTGAGGATATAAACAAAGAAATACCAGAATATAAGCCAGGGGATGAAATAAACCTGCCCATAAAAATCACCTACGAGGAATTCTATGAATTCTTCCAGGAAACCCCAGACAAGGCGACCCAAGTAGAATTCACTCTCCGTGATTCAGATAAAAAAACACTCTCCACCAACATCTTACAACTTGCTACTCCTCTTGCTTTAGGGCAATCCACCCAAATCAATTTCCAGACCATCTGTCCACAAGATAAACTCGGCATCTTCTGGATAAACTATACCTTAAAAGACCAGGCAGGTAATATTCTCAAGCCAGAGACAAAAGGTGAGCGGTTCTATGTATCAAGACATCTCACCGGCACAAAACCAATAGAAGGATTATCATTCTCTATCACCTCACCTACAGAATATTATTTCTATAACGATACAGCTACCTTTACCTTCCATTTATATAATCAAGGGACACAGACTCGTAACATTAAATGTGAATATGGCTTATTGAGTGAGGAAAGATTTACTAAAGTAGTTAATGTACCACCACAAGGGACTACCTTTACTACTTCTTTTAAGGTACTAAGTGCACATGGTTTATTTGCTACCTTCTATGATGAAAATAATCATGTAATTGGGAATGCCTCAAGGGCTATCTGGCTACATAACCCTAAACTTGATATTAAAATTAATACTGACAAGAAAGGGGATAAAGGAATAGTTACATTAGTTTTGCAAGATAAGGATAATAAATATAATTTAGGCTATAATCCAGAGGTTAGATTTAAGGTTACTGACCCAATAGGAGATGAAGTTTTTGCTACTAATACAACTTTAAGTATTACTCCTAATGGTTCTGTATCTACTACAATAGGTTTCCCTTTAATTACAGCAATGGGAGGGGTATATTTGATAAAAGTGGAGGTTTATAACAATGAGAGTAAAATAGGAGTATGGACAAGTTCTTTTGAAATACCAGAACCTGAAATTAGCAGTAATATAATTATTCCAGAGATTTTTGTACCAAATTCTACTAATACTACTTCATTTTTATTAAATAACATTAGTGCTAAAAGTATCTCAGGAGGTAGTATAACAATAGAGTTTAGAGACCAGGATTTAAACTTAATTTTTGGGAGTCAGAGTAATTTTGCGACATTATCAATATCTGGCTCTACTACTGTAAATTTTAATATTCCAATTGAAAGTATTAAGTTTGGTACATACAAACTTGTTTATATTATATATTATGAAGGGAAAAGTCTGATAGGTAAAAAAGAGATTTCTTGTAGTGCTATTACTAAAGTAAACCTTGATAAACCAGAATATCGAATAAGAGAAACTCTTATAGGTACATTGACTTTAATCAATTCAGGTAAATTTAAAGAGGATTTAGAAGCCACTATAACCATAGATGACTTAAATTTTGTTCCTACTAATACATTCAGTTTATTACCAGAGCAAAAATGGACTTTACCACTCAATATATCTATTCCAGAAACTTTAACCTCTGGGTATCATTATGGGACTATAAACCTCCATCTTAGCACTTCTACTAAATATAAACAATTTAGTTTTTATATCCCTCCTGCAGAATTAAAGATAGAGTTAGAGAAAAAAGATTACATAATTGGAGATATGGTAAATGTTACTATTAGTAATATAGGGGGTGTAGATGAAAGTTGTGATTATAAGATAAAATTGGCTGATAGTATTGGAGTTAAAATTTATGAAGCGAATAATAGAATTGATAAAATAGAACCGGGAAAAAATCAAATTATTTCTTTCCTTATTTCTGACCAGGCAGTGACGGATAATTATGTTATAAGTATGGAATATTATGGAGAGGAAAGAGGGACTAAAACGGTTTTTTTACCTCTTAAGATAACTGGTGTGATTAGCAATGTAGATATCTCTCCTGATAAAACTTTATATTCCTTTGGAGAGCCTATCTCTATTCAAGCAGATATATTCAATCAAGACTACTCTATAAATAATGGAAAACTTAATCTTAAAATATACAGGAATTTAAAAGAATTTAGTAAAATAGAGGGGATTTCACCTTCATCTATTGGTGTAGATGATGATAATGTCTGGTTTACTATCAGCGAGAGGTTGATTAGATATAATAAGGTTACGGGCACAACTACTTCATATGATATAGCGGATGAGGTACCAAGTCTTTGTGTAGATGAAAATTATGTATGGTTTCTTGATCATGATACAGGATTAATAGAAAGGTTCAATAAAGGAAGCGGTCAAGTAGAATATTTAGAGGAGAAGAATAAAGTAGGTCCGGACTGGGAGAGATTCCCTGCTTATAAAGATATAATCGAGGACAATCAAAATATATGGTTTAGTTCCACTTGTTTCTCCTATCACTCTCCAGGACCACTAGAAGATACAGATTATCTTCTTGAAGTAGCCTTACATCAATATAACAAATCTGCAAAGCAAGAGACTATTATCTGGAATTATTCAGTAGAGTCCACAGAAGAACCTGACATAATTAATTATCTCCCTCTTTGTGTAGATGAAAGATATGTTTATTTTGGAGTAGAAAAGGTATATCCTGATGGAAATAAAGTACTTAGATATGATAAGACCAATGGGGCTGTAACTACCCTATTGACCAGAAATGAAGAAATTACCTCACTTGCAGTGGATGAGAACCATCTCTGGATTGGAACAAATGACAAATTAATAT
>JBFLXS010000124.1 GCA_040755795.1 bacterium
TCAACACGACACCAGGATTAATGTCTGAAGGGTGGAGCAAGAAAAAGTTTGAGCCATTTCTCCAATTCTCCCTTTTCCCCATTTCTCCTTGTTTACACTTCTAATGTATAGCCCTGAACGGTTACAATAAACATATCGCTCCTACGGAGCTAATTTGATGTTGAGACGATAAATCTATAAACATCTCGCCTTTACAGGGCTGAATATATTTTCTAAACTCCGTTAGGAGTGATATATTTGTAGACTATCGTAACCGTTCAGGCTATATATCAAAAGTGTAAGAAAGGGGATAAGGAGATAAGAGTGATATGGAGATAAGATAATAGAAATAGATTGAAATTTATAGAAATAGGTAGAAATTGATTGTGGAAAACAACAAATTTCCATAAATTTCTATTAGTTTCTATTAATTTCAATTTTTTTAATAATATCTCCTTAATCTCCATATTTCCTTTTGTTACACCACCTGAACGCTTACATATTTTCGTGCAAAAGTTTGTTGACAATTAATTTCCTTTTTGATATAATTATTTTCAGAGAGAGGGTGAAAAGTTGCATAGACCCCGATAAAAAGCATATCATCTTAATGACAATATAGAATTCCTTCAAAATATAATACACATTTTTAACAAGCATGCAAAATATCTGCTGTAATGAATACATCAGGGGGTAGAGATAGTTGACCATTATTAAGGTGTTAGTAATTGAGAGGTAATTAAAAATGCCACAAAAGATATTAATTGTTGATGATGACCAAACAATTCGGAAAATAGGTGAGTATAATCTAAAAAAAGCAGGTTATGAAGTAATCACTGCCAACAATGGCGAGGAAGCAATAAGAAAGATTGAGACCGAAAAACCTGACCTGGTAATCCTGGATCTGATGATGCCTGTTATGGATGGATATGAGGTTTGTCAAAAGATTAAGGAAGATTGGTTAAGAAGTCATATCCCGATTATCATCTTATCGATTAAGAAGGATGTGGATGATAAAGTAAAAGGGTTAAGGGTTGGTGCAGATGACTACCTGGCAAAGCCTTTTGATCCGCAGGAGTTGTTGGTAAGGGTAGAGGCAAATCTGCGCCGCATTAAACGGGATATGCAAGCTAACCCATTAACAGGTTTACCAGGAAATGTTCCGATTAATAACAAAATTACTGAGGTAATAAAACAAGGAAGAAGTTTTTGTATCCTTTATATTGACCTGGATTACTTTAAGGCATTTAATGATACCTATGGCTATGAGCGGGGAGATGAGGTTATCCAATTTACCTCGCAGACGATTATTCAAACCATAAGAGAATTGGGAAATTCAACAGATTTTGTAGGTCATATAGGTGGTGATGATTTTGTTGTCCTGACTACACCGACTAAGGTTGATTCTATCTGTAACGAAATTATTAAAGCATTTGACATTGGTATTCTCAATTTCTATGACGAAGAAGATAGGGAAAGAGGTTTTCTTCTTTGTCCAGACCGTAAAGGACAACCCAATAAATTTCCATTAATCTCTATCTCGATTGCCTGTGTAACTAATGAGCAGAACAAATTTACGCATCTGGGTGAGATAAGTGCCGCGGCGGCTGAAATGAAAAAATACGCTAAATCTATCGCCGGTAGTAGCTATGTTAAAGATAGAAGAAAAATGTTAAATTTCAAGACTACGGCTAAATTGGAAAATTTACCTTTGATGAGTAACTTTATTTATCAAGCAACACAAAAATTTGGGCTGGATAAGGATACAGGATTTGATATTCAAGTTGCTGTTGAAGAGGCGTGTGAAAATATAGTTGAACATAGCTACCCAAAAGGTAGTGAAGGCTCTATTGAGATTAATTGTGAATACAAAGATAATAATTTTATCGTTAAAATCAAGGATTATGGTCAATCATTTGACCCAAATACCATTCCTGAACCAAATTTAGAGGCTAAATTAGAAGACCGAACTACAGGTGGATTAGGTATCTACTTTATGAAAAAATTGATGGATGAAATCAATTACTATTTTGACCCGAAAGAAGGCAATGAACTGGTAATGGTCAAAAGATTAAATGCAAAAAGGTAATCGGTAACCGTTCACCGCAGAGACACAGAGACGCAGAGAAGAAAATTAAAATTTATGGACGATAGGCTTAACATCCCTGATTTTCATCAGTGCAATCTCTTGAGTCCAACAACATTAAACTTGCCCTGATGAAAATCAGGGATGGATTAACAAATCTGGCTTGCCGGCTGAACATTCGGCAAGCATGTCCTATGTATTTCAATGGCTACACCAATAATCTTTTCTGTTATCTGATTTATTTCCATATCTTCTCTGTAAACTCTTGCGTCTCTGCGGTAAAGGATTACCTGAACGGTTGCGGTAATCGATTATGGGTAATACCGATTACCAATTACGAACTACAAGGAGGAAAAGATATGAAGGTAGAAATTAAGGAAATTGAAGGAATTACCGTAATGAATCTTACTGGTCGAATAGATGCCGCTACGGCTCCACAATTAGAAGAAGAATGGCATAACATTATGACACAGGAAAAGAACAAGGTGGTCATTAACTTTAAAAGGGTTGATTATATCTCCAGCGGCGGATTACGGGTGCTATTACTTGCGGCTAAAGAGATGAAAGCTCGAGATGGAATTTTAAGGTTTTGTCATTTAGACCCCAATGTCTATAAAATCTTCAAATTGGCGGGCTTTACCTCTATCTTTAATATCTACGAGACAGAAGAAGAGGCAGTCCGGGATATTTAGTGTTCTGGTAAGGAAATTGAGAGATGATAGAAATTAAGGATATTATTCAAGCCGTTGAATCTATCATTGAAGGAAAGACTAATTCAATTAATCTTTCGGCTCAAGGTGAGGCAGGAGAACTAATCTGTGCTTTAAATAAAATGCTTTCTTCATTGCAAACAAAAAATATCGAAGTTGAGGAAAGATTAAATGAAAAACTCCTTTCCTTGTATGAGTTAAATTACGCCACTAAGATGATAAGTTTCACTATGGAGATGAAGGAATTATTGGACATCTCCATTGATATGATTACTGATTTAGCTCGGGTAGAGAAGGCTTCGATTATGCTGATTAATTCCAGGAACCGAGAATTGGTAGTAGAGATTGTTAAAGAAAGCGGAAAGATTATCTATCCAGAAACAATTTTAAGACCACCACACCAAATCCTTTCTGAAGTTATTAATGAAGGCAAGATTTATCTTTCCCAGGAGCAGTTTGAAGATTTAGGGGATGGATTAATTAATGAGATAACTTCTTTCCTTTCTTTTCCCATAATGGGCAAGGAACAAGTCTTAGGGGTAGCTAATCTTTATAATTGTCTAAACAAGAAGGAATTCAGCCATGATGAGATGAATCTAATCTCTACTTTAATCTCCCAGGTGGGTATTTCTATAGAAAATGCCCGGTTATTTATCAGGATAAAAGAACTCTTCTGGGATACTGTGAAGGCTTTAGCCTCAACCATAGATGCCAAAGACCCATATACTTATGGTCATTCGGAAAGGGTAGCAGAATATTCAGTAGAGATTGCTAAAAGATTAGGATGGAGTGTGCAAGAACAAGAGGAGGTGCAATTAGCCGGGCTTTTACATGATATTGGAAAAATTGGCATACCAGATGATATTCTTCACAAACCCGGTGGTCTGGATGACAAAGAATTCGAAAAGATAAAGCTCCATCCCCTCAAAGGTAGCAAAATTATGGAGCATATCAGTCAACTGGAAAAAGTCCTTCCCGGGATGAAACATCATCACGAACGATTCTCTGGAGGGGGTTATCCAGATAATTTAAAGGGTGATGAAGTTCCTTTAATCGGCAGGATAATCTGTGTGGCAGATGCCTATGATGCGATGACCTCAAATCGTGCCTATCGAAATAAAATGACTACTCAAGAGGCTTTATCGAGAATAAAAAATGCCTCAGGCACACAATTTGACCCGCAAGTTGTGGAGGCATTTTTGAAAGTAGTTGGGGGAGAGGGGGTTGTTATATGAAAGTAACACGGCGTGAATTTTTTAAAAAAATCTCAATATTAAGTTTAGCCTTAGCCAGTTGTCCTCTTTTGCCCAAAATTGGGTCTGGTGCAGAAATTTCAGGTAGAAAAGGCTACATTTCACCCCGGGAAGCACAAAATTATTTAGTATTAGAAGATGGTGTGGTGCAGTGTCAAAATTGTCCACGAAGGTGCACGCTTGGTCCGGGACAAAGGAGTTTTTGCAGGGTAAGAGAGAATCAAAATGGGAAATTAATGACGCTTGTCTATGGAAATCCGTGTGCGGTTCATATTGACCCAATTGAGAAAAAGCCTTTCTTCCATTTTTTGCCAGGAACATCAGTTTTTTCATTAGCCACGGCAGGTTGCAATTTACGATGTCAATTCTGTCAAAATTGGCAAATCTCACAAGCAACGCCTGAAGAAACAATAAATTTCCCTCTTAACCCGGAATTAATCGTTCAAGCAACATTATCGGAAAAATGTCCTTCGCTGGCATTTACTTATACCGAACCCAGTGTTTTTTTCGAGTATATGCTGGATACCTGTAAATTAGCCAGAAAACAAGGAATAATGACTACTTATCATTCAAATGGATTTATTAATCTCGTTCCATTGGAAGAACTATGTAAATATTTGAATGCGGCGTGTATTGACTTGAAGGGATTTACAAATGAATATTATCAACAGATGTCTTCAGCGTGGATTGCCCCGGTCAAAAATACCCTCAAAACCCTAAAAAAAAATAATATTCATCTCGAGATTGTAACTTTAGTTGTGCCAAATAAAAATGATGATTTAGAGATAAATGAAAAGATGTGTAAATGGATTAAAGAAGAATTAGGAGATGATGTCCCGTTACATTTTTCCCGTTTTTACCCACATTATAAATTAGAACATCTGCCGCCAACACCTGTCCACAAATTAGAAACCCTTCGCCAGGTAGCTTTTTCTGCAGGATTAAAATATGTCTATATTGGCAATGTCCCCGGTCATTCCGGAGAAAATACCCATTGTCCCAAATGTTCTAAAATAATAATAAAAAGGTTTGGGTTTAAAATCATTGAGAATAATCTTGCGGATGGCAAATGTAAATTCTGTAAGCAACCAATCTCTGGAAAATGGTAACCGTTCAGGATATAGCCACAGAGTCACAGAGAACACAGAGGGAATATAGCAGTTATTAGTCAAAATTTTACTCAGAGTGGATAAGGAAAAAATCCCAAATCCCAAGCACCAAATTCCACATACCAAAAAGCGAATTAGAGATTAGTGAATTATTTTAGCGAATTAGAGATTAGAGAATTAGAAATGGGAAGATGGCGAAGTCTTTTTATGATTTAAAGATATGGCAGATTCACTAATTCGCTAATTCGCTTAATTCGCTAATTCGCTATTTCACTAATTCGCTTAATTTACTAATTCACTAAATGGAATTTGGAATTTGTGATTTGGAATTTCATAGCCATATCTATGTCAAATTTCGATTAATAAATGCTATAATTCGTGTCCTTATGTGGCTAATTTCTCTAATTCTCTGTGAACTCTGTGCCTCTGTGGCTGAACGGTTACTAAAAATGGGGTGATTAAAGATTAATATAATCCAAAAACTAACTCTCAAACTAACAAAAAAAGACCGGATGGACCTGACGGAAATCTTCAGGATAAAAGCAGTGCTTCCTTTTGTAAGAGGAAGATTACTTGACATTGGTTGTGGTTATAATAATCTTGTTAAAAGATATAAGGGAGAAGGAGTAGGGGTTGATATTTTTGATTGGGGAGAAAGACCGAATTATGTTGTTGAACGAACTGATTGCTTACCATTCGAAGATGAAACATTCGATACCATAACTTTTCTTGCGTGTTTAAATCATATTCCGTATCGTGTATCAGTTTTGAAGGAAGCACGGCGGATATTGAAAAAGGATGGGAGAATAATTATAACAATGATAGCCCCGTTAATTGGAAAGATAGCACATTTGATAGAAATCAAGGATGAATTAATGAGAGGGGAAATACATCAAAATGAGAAACATGGCTTAAGTCTTCAGGACATTAAAGCAATCTTCAAAGAAGCAAATTTGATTATTGAAAAAACTAAATCATTTGAATTTGGTTTAAATAAAATTTATCTCTTAAAAAAACAGTAACTATTCAACCACTGATTAACACGGATTAGCACGGATAAATACAGAGGTCAGAAGATAGAGGTCAGAGGCGGGTTGTCCCCCGCTGGCGGGGGTTAGGGGGTGGAAATTTCCTACACTGGCAGAGAATCAATAAGGATAGAAGATAAAAGTCGGAAGGAGGAAAACCCTTTAGTCTTCAGCCTAATTACGGACACGGATTACGAATTTTCAGTGTTTCATCCGTGTCTATCTGTAGCTGAATAATTACAGATTTTGGACATACATCCATTATTTTTAACTTTTAACTTCCGCGGTAATGGGATAACTCCTGTTATTCCTTTTTTCCCAGATATGCCTTTAGTTGTCCTACCTCGGTTTTTATTTCAATCTTAACCGGAATATGTGTTTTATCTATTGTGAACCAGACGATAATATCCGTCCCAGCTATTACCTTTAAAGTTTTAAACCTTCCCGCCGGGGTAGAAACCATTTCTTCTTTTACTATATTTACTTTAATCTTTTCTACTTCATCTGAGGTTAATAAACTTAAAAGATATGAATTACCCACTTTCAAATCTTGATTTCGTAAATAATAAATTAAAGAAAGAAAATCTCTGGTATTTGGAAATATATCAATAGTTCGAGTTATATCCGTATGTTGACTGAAAACAACTGCCTTTTGATTTATGTGGTCAAATGTGGAGATATAATGTTTATGATATTTTTTGCGGTCAATATCCTTTATTGTCAGCACTGGAAGTAAAGTTGAGGTTTGAACCCAGCTATCTAATTGTTCAGATAGGTAGTAATAATGTGAAAAAAAAGGATTAGATTTAATTGTAGAGCGAAGATGATAAGTTTGCTGAGTATTTAACTCCTCGATTCCTATAACCTCATCTATTTGACTGCCTATTTTAAATCCAAATAGCCGAACCTCATAGGTAAGTTTGTCGTTTGTTCCAAATGGCAATTCATCAGCACATATCGTTGTTCTGAGAAAAATAAATATGATTATAAAAAATATCCTTCGCATTTTTTAATATCCCTCTGATAATCTATCAATCAGGAGTGTGGGTAAAACTTCTTTTCTCATCAGTTCTTGTGTTTTTCGGATAGCATAAGGAATTTTATGGATGGTGATTTCGTTAGTATTTGTATCCAATATGCCAAAACTTGCTCTCGGGTCACCATCTCTTGGTTGTCCTACTGCTCCAACATTAACGATTAATTTCTCATCAGACAAAATTCTAATTGTATCTGTATCACCAAGTCTAATAGAATAAATTGGGTAATCTTCTTTATAAACAAATAGGTGTGGATGATGGGTATGTCCTACTAATAAAAGATTACTCTTTTTTAATAACCTGAAGTTTTTAGCGGCTTCTTTAATCCCACTAATATACTCATCTGTATAATCATTTAAACTGCCATGAACCATAATAAAATCTTTTTCTTCGATGATTTCTGGTAATGAGGCTAAATATTCTTTATTCTCTTTAGTTAAAGTATCCATAGTCCAGATAATCGCTCTTTGGGCATATTCATTAAACCATGAGGTATCCTTCCAACCAATGCAGGCTAAATCATGATTACCAACAACCACCTTCAATCCTGAAAGATTTCTTATTTCCTCAAGGCACTCATTTGGAAGAGGTCCGTAACCAACAATATCTCCCAGACAGATTATTTGGTCAACATCTTTCAATTCATTAAGGACTACCTTTAAAGCCTCTAAATTACTATGAATATCCGAAATAATTCCATATTTCATAAAATTATTCCACCACCCGAGCCCCGAGTCCCGGACCCCGAGCCCCGTTTTCTTCGTCGCAATCCCTTATTCATCAGGTCGATTTGCAGAGAGCAGAAGGCAGAGAGCAGAGAGCAGAAGGCAGAGAGCAGAGAGCAGATTATTATTGGCAAAACTTCTCAGGTTGTTTCAACATTCCATTAAGCATCTTTCCAATTTCTTCATAGCCTTGAGTCCAATATTTGTAAATCTCCACATTGATATATTTACAACTTAAAGAAAAATCTATCCAAACCTGGGTCTCGCTACCTTCAGCATCAGCATCTGTCAATTTATTAGTGAAGTATTTGGGGTATCTTCTTTTTCTCCATGCTTCTGCTATAGATGTACAAACAGACCGTGATGAGCGTCGCATTTGGTCAATAAGTGAATACTTTTCTTCCTTAGGGAAACTTTTTGTTTGTTCAAATATTTCCATTGCTAATTGATATGCTAATTGATATACTTTCAAGTCTTTATAGCTTTCAATTCTCATTATATCATTTTGCTCCTTCCTTCTGCTCTCTGCCCTCTGCCCCCTGCCCTCTGCTCTCTACCCTCTTCCCTCTGCCTTCTGCCCTCTGCCCTCTGCTCTCTGCCCTCTGCCCTCTGCCCTCTGCCCCCTGCCCTCTGCTCTCTAAAAAAACAATCCCTTATTCATCAGGTATTAGATTCGATACGTCCCCAGTGTTTGCAAGTAATTAGAAAGCGTGGATTTGAATTTTAGAAATATATCTTCTATGTTTTTAATACCCTCTTGCATCCTATCCCATTCCAATTGAAAACCATATCCGTGATATACAACAATGTCTGAATTTGCGAAAAGGTGCAAAGGCTAAAGATAGAGAGTCATCAAACAAAACTGGTAAAGGGACATAGGAAGGTGCACAAAATCGTTTAAATAAGTCAGTATGCCAGTTACTACCAGTTGGCAATGGAATAGAATAAAAGTGACTAATTCGTTTGAGGATATTTTCTATACCTCCATAAAACTGAGCAAGAAAAGCACCCGCAGCGGTTTTTTCACGAACAGTTGGCTCCCTTTTAGATATATCATCGCGTAAAGATAAAAGTTCTCACAGAATTGACTCAATCAATTCAAGTTCAATGTTGATTTCTTCACGAAGTTCTTCATCTGTCATAGTAAAACCTTCCCTTTTGTTTCAATATACCTTGTAAACCGTGTTGGCGGACTTAATGGAACTATATCCAAAGGTGTTTCTAACTCCTCTTCAAGTTTTGCCGCCAATTCATAAATCTTCCATCCTGTTACTCCCTCACAAGCCAAATCAATATCTTTCGTCTCTAATGGCATTTCCAGCGCACTGCCAAAAAGAATCAATCGTGTAGCACCATATATTTTAGCCAAAGAGACTATCTTTTCAATTTGTCCTTGATTTATTGCCACCTTTATTACCTCCTTCTTTGCTCTCTGTATAAAGAAGAATAACAAATTTTTGAATAAATGTCAACGAAAATCGTGTCCGGGATTCGTGTCCGTGTCCGTTTACGGTCACGGGTCCCGGACACGGACACGATTTCCCGTGTCCGTTATTTTATTTCAAAGAACTATATAATCTTGTAAGCATCATACTTACTCTTTCATACGCTTCTCTCATCTCTTTAAAAGTGTTCTCATCTAAATATCCCAAATCTTTGGATAGCATAAGCTGATATTTCATCTCTCCGCAAGAACCTCTCGATATGCTGACGAAATGTCTATATTCATTCGTGCTAATGCGGTGGGCTCCCTCCATCAGATTCATACAAATTGATGCTGATGCTCTCTTCATTTGAGATGTTAACCCAAATCGTTCAACATCAGGGTAGTTTGTAGTAATTTGATAAATCTTCAGAGCCATCTCGTGAGCAAGTTTAAAAACATCTAAATCTTCTACTTTTTTCATATTTTCTCTCCTTTTACGGTCACGGGTCCCGGACACGGACACGACTTACGGGATAAGCCGTGTCCGTTATCCGTGTCCGTGTCCGTTATTTTATTTCAAAGAACTATATAATCTTGTAACTCGATGTTCAAGTTTTTTAAAGGTATAAAGATTTAACCGCAAAGAGCGCAAAGGAAGATTT
>JBFLXS010000125.1 GCA_040755795.1 bacterium
AGTTTGAGCCATTTCTCCAATTCTCCCTTTTCCCCATTTCTCCTTGTTTACACTTCTAATGTATAGCCCTGAACGGTTACGGTAGGCTGAAGATTTTTCCTCCTGTTGTCCTCTGCCTTCTGCCCTCGGGATTTATCCGTGCTAATCCGTGTTAATCAATGGCTGAATAGTTACTTTATTTCTATGTCTTCTCTGTTTCTCTGCGTCTCTGCGGTAAAGGACTACCTGAACGGTTACCTCATTTCAATGTATTCATAGACTTGAGTGGTTTGTGAAGATGATAGTTAAGATAATCAAACATTAATTCTGTGATTGCGGATAATAAATTTTTAGCCACTTGAATCTTTTTTAGACGGGGAATATCCAATTTAAGTAATTGATTTATTAGACTGTTAAGACTACCTGTTAGCATTATCCCATCTTTAATCTGATGTCCAGAACAAATTACTCCTCCTTGACTTGAGCTGAATTGTAATTTATCATTATTAATTAAGTTATGGCATAAAAGGCAAGTTTCGCCAAAGTGTGGTTTTAATCCTGCAATGGTCATTATTTTTAAGGTAAAAGCAGGTATTATCATTTCATTTTGTTCGTCTTTTAGCCAGGTGAGTGTTTGTAAGATAAGGGAAAATAATAATGGGTCTTTTTCTCTGCCTGCCACTAATGTATCTACCAACTCAATAATAAAAGAGCCCGTTGTAATTTTACTCAAATCCTCGCGGATTTCCTTAAATGAGTGAATAATCTGTGCCTGGGTAATAATATCAAGGTCTTTACCTTCTTTTCCATAAAGCAGGTAATCAGCGCAGGTAAAAATCTCAACACTACTCCCAAATTTACTGGTTGTTTTGCGGACACCTTTAGCCACCCCCTTTAATTTCCCAAATTTTTCAGTGAACAAGGTAATTATTTTATCCGCTTCACCTAAGTCTTGATTTCGTAAGACTATCCCTTTAGTGGCATATAATGGCATTTTAAAATCCTGATTTTTGTAACCGTTCAGCCACAGAGGCACAGAGTTCACAGAGAATTAGAGAAATTAGCCACAAATGGACACGAATTAACCTGTAACATTCGATAAATGTAGTGCGAATCTTTAGGTTTGCTTTCCTGCTTGTTAGAAGCGAGGCTAAAGCCTCGCACTACAAATCTTTTTATTATTCGTGTTCATTCGTGGTTATATATTACCTCTGTGTTCTCTGTGACTCTGTGGCTATATCCCTGTCATATCCATTTTCTATGTCTAAAAAACATTAATAATCCTAATGTCGTCCCAATTAGTAATGCCCAGACAAATGGCATACTTCGAATACATCCCCAGGTAAACTCTGGTAGTTTGATATTCATTCCGTAATAACTGGTAATTAAGGTCAGTGGCATCATAATGGTGGCAATTAATGTCAATACCTTCATTACTTCGGTTAAACGACTGGATGTCCAGGAAAAATATATTTCTAAAATATTAGTTGTCAGGTCTCGATACATATCAATCGTATCACCGATGCGAACTAAATGGTCATAAATATCTCGATAATAAATAAGTGTATTAGGTTTAATGAACGGTATATCCCTTCTTGAGAGCAATCCTATCACCGCCCGTTGTGGACCAATTATCTTGCGAATGGCTAAAATTTGCTTTTTTAACGAGAATATCTCATTCATTATCGCTTGCTTGCCTGGTTTTACCAGCACTTCATCCTCTACCTGTTCAATTTTATCATCTATTTCTTCTAAGAAAGGCAGATAACTATCAACAACTCCATCAATAATCGCGTGCAACAGGAAATCAGACCCTTTATCCAAAAACATAGGATTTTGCTTACAACGACTTGCGAGGTTGGCAATACTTTTAAATGGTTCTTCCTGGACGGTTACGACAAAATTTTTACCAAAAAAGATGTTTAAGTCTTCTGTCTTTAATTCTTCCTCACCATTCTCTCTATATTTTTTAACCCCTTGAATAACAATGAAGATGTGGTCCCCAAAATCATCTACCTTAGGTTGACTTTGTGGAAATAAACAGTCTTCAATGGCTAATTCATGAAATTTGAAATCTTCACTCAAAATACCAATTTCTTCATCTGTCGGGTCAATTAAATCAAGCCATAAAAGATGGTCATTATTCTTCAAAATCTCTCTTAGATTGATTTCTTTAAAATCAGTAATAAGTTTTTTCTCCCGGGTCAACAAAAATAAATTAATCATTGGTTATCTCTCCTTTTTAAAAATCTTAACCCTAAGAATACTCCTTTCATCTGCCTCAGTAATAGTCATATTTAGATTGTTATAGTTAATTATCTCGCCAGGTGCTGGTATTCTTCCTAATAAATCTAAAATAAATCCTGATATAGTTTCAAAATCATCTTGTGGCAAATTCAAATCTAATTCTTCATTTAACATTTCGATAGAGGTTCGGGCATCCACAAGATAGATGCCATCAACTAATGCCTTGATAAAAATTTCCTTTGCCTCATATTCATCCCGAATTTCACCAACAATCTCTTCTAATAAATCTTCTAATGTCACCAAACCTGCGGTGCCACCATACTCATCGACAACAATAGCAATTTGAGTATGATTGGCTTGAAACTCTTGCAGAAGTTTATCTATCCTTTTGCTTGTTGGCACAAAATAAGGAAATCGGATAAGTTCAATAACCGATGTTTCTTCAAATCCTTTCTCATAAAACTTAAAGATGTCTTTAATAAATATAATGCCAATAATATTATCAATAGTTTCATCATAAACAGGTATTCGAGAATGAGGATGTTTTTCAAATTCCTTTAATATGTCAGAGATATTATCCTCAATATTGAAACAAACCATATCAGTCCTTGGGGTCATTACCTCTTTTACCCGCCTCGTCGATAAACTAAAAACCCCATCTAACATCTCTTCTTCATCCTCATCTAAACTCCCGACCTCTTCTCCTTCTGAAATTAATAATCGTAATTCTTCTTTAGTCACAAATGGGTTTTTTGTCTTTAAATCAGAACCTTTCCAGAGATTAATGACCGGATTAGTTATCTTTGTCATTAAATTTACGCCGGGTAAAAGAAGCGAATAGATTAATTTCAAGGGATAAATTAAACTTAAGATTAATTTCGTTGAATGCGAACGAAATATGCTCTTTGGAATTATCTCACCAATTAAAAGGATGACAAAGGTTAAGATTATCTCCGTATAAATTGGATTTATCTTGTGTAAATGGCTCATAGAAGTCGTCACACAAGAAGCGGTAATAATCGCCATATTGATACCAACTAATAATGTCGCTAAAAGGAGTGGAGTATCTTTTAATAAATCGTGAGCAATTAATGCCCGGTGATATTTTTTTTCGACTAAATGCCTTAATCTAATCTTATTAATAGAAATAAATCCCATCTCCATTCCCGAGAAAAATCCAGCTAATAAAACGCACATTAATATTATAATAATACTAATGATAAGATATGGTATCATTTTTTATATATTTTATCACAAATTCTATGTTCTGTCAATGTAAAAAAACTTGATAAAAGAATAGTTTTATGATATGATATAAATAATATGGTTAAAGTAGAGAAGTTAAAGAAATTATTTCCATTACAACCGCGATTTTGGGGAAAATGCCATAAATTCGTCTATGCGGTAGATGAAATAAGTTTCTCAATTAATAAAGGAAGGACGCTTGGATTAGTTGGGGAAAGTGGCAGTGGTAAAACCACTTGCGGGAAATTGATGGTCAGATTGCATAACGCTACCGCGGGCAATGTTTTTATTAACGGTAAAGATATTGAGCATCTTGAAGGAAGGCAATTAAGGGAGTTCCGCAAGATAGTGCAGATGATATTTCAAGACCCGTATGAATCATTAAATCCCAGAATGACGGTAATGGATACTTTGCTTGAGCCATTAATAATTCAGCATATTGGAGATAGAGAAGAGAAGATTTTTAAGGCTTTAGAGGTAGTAGAACTTACGCCACCACAGGAATTTATACACCGTTTTCCCCATGAATTAAGTGGTGGTCAGCGACAACGGGTCTCTATCGCCCGCACATTAGTTGTTGAACCTGAATTTATTGTTGCGGATGAGCCGGTATCAATGTTAGATGCCTCAATCAGGGTAGGAATAATGAATTTACTTCTGCATTTGAAGGATGAATTTAATTTAACCTATTTATTCATTACCCATGACCTGGCGGTAGCGCGTTATATGTCTGATGAATTAGCGGTAATGTATCTGGGGAAAATAATTGAGATGGGGCAAACGGAAGAGATAATTAAAAATCCACAACATCCATATACAAAGGCGTTATTGTCTGCTGTGCCCATACCAGACCCAGACTACCAACGACCACGCGTAGATATAAAAGGACGAATTACGGCGCCAATTAATCCATTGCCCGAATGTCGGTTTACACCGCGATGTCCTCTGGTAAAAGATATTTGCAAAAAACAGATACCCGAACTTAAAAATATCGGTAATCAGCACCTCGTCGCCTGTTATCTTATTTAGAACGAGGTCAGACTCCGTTCTACCCTGTAGCTATCTCACAGGATAGCGAAAAAGTGTAACCGTTCAGGGATATAGCCACAGAGTCACAGAGAACACAGAGGGAATATAGCAGTTATTAGTCAAAATTTTACTCAGAGTGGATAAGGAAAAAATCCCAAATCCCAAGCACCAAATTCCACATACCAAAAAGCGAATTAGAGATTAGTGAATTAGAGATTAGATTTTACTAATTCGCTAATTCGTTTAATTCACTAAATGGAATTTGGAATTTGTGATTTGGAATTTCATAGCCCTATCTATGTCAAATTTCGATTAATAAGTGCTATAATTCGTATCCTTATGTGGCTAATTTCTCTAATTCTCTGTGAACTCTGTGCCTCTGTGGCTGAACGGTTACGAAAAAGTTGTTTTTGTCCTCAAAAGGACCAATTATCCACTTGACAAGATATAGCAAGATATGGTATCCTTTATTTTGGTAAATGGTAAATGGTAAATGGTAATTGGTAATTGGTAAATGGTAAATGGTAAATGGTAAATGGTAATTGGTAATTGGTAATTAGTTAACAGTTACTTGCTTTTAATTTCGTGAGTAACTATTCACCGCAGAGACGCAGAGGAACAGAGAAAAAAGGATTTAAATTAGATTGTGGATACCGGATAGATCTTTTAGTTGAAGAAAAAGTTATCGTAGAATTAAAAGCAGTCGAGCAACTACTTCCGATTCACGAAGCTCAACTTTTAATCTATCTAAAAATGATGAATAAAAGGATAGGTTTATTGATCAATTTTAATGTTTCTGTTCTAAGAGATGGAATTAAGCGTATAGCCAATAGATTTTAATTTTTTCTCTGTGTCTCCGCGTCTGTGCGGTGAATAGTTACTTTCGTGAAACCCTATAGGAGGAGGTAGAAATGATAAGAAGACCTGTAGTCGCAGGACAGTTTTATCCAGGGAATCCAGAAAGGTTGGAAGAGGAGATAAAAAACTATCTCATAACTGATGCTGTCCAGGAAGAGGTTATCGGGTTAATTGCCCCACATGCTGGTTATATCTATTCTGGCTCTACGGCTGGGGCAGTTTATTCAAGGATTAAACCTGCTCAAACCTTTATTATTCTATGCCCAAATCATACTGGCTACGGCAAACCATTTGCGATTATGACTAAAGGTATCTGGGAAACAGCATTAGGGAGTGTTCCGATTGATTTCCAGCTCGCTGACCAACTTCTATCTTCATCAAAACATCTACAAGAAGACCATCTTGCCCATCTTTACGAACATTCAATTGAAGTTCAACTTCCTTTTCTTCAGGTTCTATTTAAAGAAAATGCCTTTCAAATCGTCCCAATTTGCGTAAGTCATTCCAGAGATGAGGATTATAAACAGTTGGGACTTGAGATAGGTAAAACCCTTAAAAATCTATCAAAAAAGGTAGTCATAATTGCCTCATCAGATATGACCCATTATGAGTCTCATCAGGATGCCCAGCGCAAGGATAAAATAGCCATTGATTCTATCTTAAAATTAGACGAAGAGATGCTTCTGGAAAATGTCTATATCTTCCATATTACTATGTGTGGATACATCCCGGCGGTGATTATGTTAGTTGCGGCTAAAGAATTAGGGGCTAAAGAGGCAGAACTGGTCAAATACACGACCTCAGGTGAGACAACAGGAGATTATCAACAAGTCGTGGGTTATGCGGGGATTATAGTCAAGTGAGGCAAAAAAGATATAAAAATCCTATCCCTACAGTTGATATAATCATTGAGTTGGAAGATAAAGGGATTATTTTAATTAATCGCAAAAATCCACCTTATGGCTGGGCAATTCCGGGTGGATTTGTTGATTATGGTGAGAGTTTAGAACAAACCGCCGTCCGCGAGGCAAAAGAAGAAACTTCACTTGATGTCCATCTGATAAAACAATTCCATACTTACTCAAATCCGGAAAGAGACCCAAGACACCACACCATTACCACCGTTTATCTCGCCAGAGCAACGGGCACACCTAAAGCAGATGATGATGCCAAAGAAATAGGGGTTTTCACTCAAGAAACCCTACCCCAAAACCTTGCCTTCGACCATAAAAAGATATTGCAAGATTACTTTAATAATTTATTTTAATCCAAAATCCAAAATAATTCTATCCTTTTATTACACACATCCAAAGTCAACATTTTTATTGACAGTTCAACAATTCTATGATAATATAATTTTTGGAGAAAGGGAATTGGCTATATCTGTCATCATCATTACCTATAACGAAGAAGAGAATATCAAGGATTGTTTAGAAAGTGTCAAATGGGCAGATGAAATAGTGGTTGTGGATTCCGAAAGCAATGATAAAACGGTTGAGATTTGTAAGGAATACACGGATAAAATAATCCAGAGAAAATGGGAAGGATATGGTCTTCAAAAGCAATTTGCTTTAGAAAAGGCAACATCAGAGTGGGTATTGAGCATTGATGCAGATGAACGAGTAACAGCGCAACTAAAAGATGAAATACTCCAGAGCCAACTAAATAAAGATGGGTATTACATTCCGTTTAAACTCTACTGGCTTGGCAAAGAATTGCGATATGGCGGCTGTGGTCACGAAAAACATATCCGGTTGTTCAAAAGACAAAAGGCTAAATTTACTCAAGCCCTGGTTCATGAAGACCTGTTTATTGATGGAGAAATAGGCTATTTTAAAAATTATATCCTTCATTTTAGTTACAAAGATATTAGAGATTATTTCGAAAGGTTTAATCAATATTCCGGTATTGAGGCTTTAAAAAAATTTAACCGGGGAGAAAAAGTAATATTTACACTACAAATTTTACTTTCCTGCATAGATTTCATTAGCCGATATATTTTTAAATTAGGATTTTTAGATGGGACTCAAGGCTTTTTATGGGCAATCTTTTCCTCTTTTCATCGATTAGTAAAGTATGCTAAATTGTGGGAAATGACCCACTCAAAAATCCAAAATCCGTAACCGTTCAGGTGGTAATTTACCGCAGAGACGCAGAGGAACAGAGAAGACATATAGTAAGTATTAACCAAAAGTTCACATTAGTATTGTTGATGGTTGATAGTTTATGAAACTATCAACCATCAACCCTGTTGCTATATCTGTTCTATGACAAATTTTCGTTAATAACTACTATAAAAGATGTGGGTAATGATTAGGATGAAAATCAGGGAGGGAATTGTTGCCTCTGGTAAATAGATTTTAATTTTTTTCTCTGCGTCTCTGTGTCTCTGCGGTGAACGGTTACCAAAATCCAAAATGACTAAATTGGAAAATAGCGGCAAGGTAAAAAAGATACTTGTGGTAAGAAATGACCGAATAGGTGATTTAATCTTAAGTCTACCCGCGATAGCATCCTTAAGAAAAGGTTATCCTGATGCTCATATTGGGGTTTTAATTCGGGAATATACGCAGGAGATTTTATGGAATAATCCCGATATAGATGAGATAATTATTGACCGGGGACAGAATGTGTTTGAATTAGCCCGGCAGATAGCAGAAAAAAGATTTGACCTGGCAATAGTTCTTTATCCAAATTGGCGAAATGGCTGGCTCTGTTGGTTAAGTGGGATACCCTGGCGAATAGGAACAGGATATAAACCAGTTGGTATCTTATTTAACCAGAAGGCATATATTCACCGCACAAAAATTGTTCATCATGAAATGGACTATTGCCTGAAATTAGTTGAAAAAGCGGGTGTTCAATCTGTAAGAGAAAAAATTCAACTACAGATAAAGAAAGAAGATAAAGAATACGCTCAATCTTTATTGGAAAAATATCAGGTAAGGAATACCATCCCTTTAATTGGTATCCATCCTGGGAGTGGTGGGTCTGCTTTAAATTGGCCTGAGCATCTGTATGGTCGTCTAATTGACCTTTTGAGTGAAAAATACGGGGTAAAGGTCGTGTTAACTGGAAGTAAAGAAGAGGTGGAGAGAATATTACCTCAAACATACTCTCAACCAGTTAATTTAGCCGGCCAGACGACTCTGGGACAATTAATGGCTGTGTATTCATTTTATCACCTTTTTATTGGACCCAGCACCGGACCAATGCACATCGCGGCCGGGCTGGGTAAGCCAGTAATAGCGTTATTTCCACCCATTCGCACTCAAAGCTCGGCTAAATGGGGACCTCAGGGAGAAGGACATACAGTGCTTATGCCTGATGAGATAAAATGCCAATATAAACGCTGCAGATTACAAAAATGCCCATTCTATAATTGTATGGCACAAATTACCCCGGAACAGGTATTAATGGCTGTAGTAAATGTAGTAAGAAGGGTCACATCTTGAGTGAGTGTTGACAACTCTTTTCATCTATATAATTTGATGAATATTGCATAACCCATTGAAAAACAATAGATTGGATATAGATGTAAAGATACTCCAACTTTTCATTTATGATCAAAATCTTATGATATGAATTAGTGAATACTCCATGTAAGTTTATACCTAATTTCTTAATCGCTTTATTTTAATAGAGTTATACATACACTAAAATTTGTTCCTCGTCAAACAAAATGTAGTTTTTCTTGGCAACACTCACTTGAATTGTGAATTACCCGTTAATTCACAATTCAAGAGGCTGTTGACAAGAAAAAGTATAGTCCCTTTGATGAGGAAGAAGTTTTAATGTATGTATAACTCTATTAAAATAAACCACTTGAGAGGTTACACTTAAATTTACATGGATTTATTCACACATTCATCTATCAAAACATTGATTATAAATAAAAATTTGCACCAGCATTGCATTCACTCCAAGTCCTTAATTCTCAAGAGGTTGTGTAATATTCACCCCCGTTATACCGCTGAAAAGATATGTCAACAGCCTGTTGAATTATAAATTAAAGGATTAATTCATAATTCAAGATACGACCCTATCTCCACCCCCGACCCTATCTCCACCCGCGACCCTATCTCCACCCGACCCTATCTCCACCGACCCTATCTCCACAATATTTAATTTTGTATTTGCAGAAGAGGAGGTAATTGAATTATGAAAAATCTTAAAGGATTGGATGAAATTCACGAGATAATGGAAAAAATTTATGAGGAAGAAAAAAAATTAAGTTTTGAACAAAGGGTTAAAAAAATTAGAGATGAATCTGATAAATTTATATTGGAGCGGAAACTGGGTATAAAACGAGTCAAACCTAAAGAACTAAAATATAGTATGGCATAATTGTCCGCAACAGACAGATAAAAATCATTCTAAATACAAATGCAAAAATCAAAAGAAAAGAGTAACTATTCACCACAGAGACGCAGAGATGATATGATGAAGTGTCAAGTTTGACCTGCGAAAGATTTTATGGTATACTATACAAAAAGTATTAACTAACTAAAATAAGGAGGACAAACTTATGACACAAACAACATATTTACCAAAA